>NZ_JAMYQT010000029.1:0-66873 GCF_040320985.1 Mesorhizobium sp. M0571 | reverse complement strand
AACCTTTGGTCGGCTCGACGCCGACGAAGAAGGACCGCCCGATGCTCATCAGCGGGAACGTGCCGCCGAACTGATGCACCGTGGCGATGCCCCGTCCCTGCGCCTCACTCGGCCCGGAAAAGGTCACCGGCTGACCATCCATCAATATGTGGCCGCTGGTTGGTTTGTGGACCCCGGCCAAGGTCTTGATGAGGGTGGACTTGCCGGCGCCGTTGTCGCCGAGAAGGCAAAGCACTTCGCCGGCGCGCACCCTCAGCGAAATGTCGTGCAGGACATCGAACGGACCGAAGGATTTGTTGACGCTTTTCAGCTCGAGAATTGGCGTTTCCATTTCCAAGGCCTCACTTTTTCCTCGGCGTGTATGTCAATGCCATCTCGCGAAAGGTGTTGTTCATGAGCACTGCGAGCAGCAGAAGTACGCCGATAATGAGGCTCGACCAATTGCGATCGAACGACGTGAAGTAGATGCCCTGATTCACCACGGCGAAGGTGAGGGTCCCAAAGACGATGCCGATCACTGAGCCGAAGCCGCCAGTGAGCAGCACTCCGCCCACGACGACTGCGATGATGGCATTAAAGATAAAGGACATGCCGGCCGAAACCTGCGCCGAACTGAAGAGGATCGCCTGACACACGCCGACAAAGGCGGCACTGGTGCTCGACAGAACGAAAAGCAAAACGGTGAGGCGCTGCGTTGGAATACCGGCATTGCGCGCGCTCTCCTTGTCACCGCCCATAGCGAAGAGCCAGTTTCCGAATGGTGAGTAGTGGATGAAGAAAATGTAGATTACCGCGAGTGCCATCCACCACAGGATTATGACCTGAAACTGAGCACCGATGAACGAGCCGAAGATGGTCTTTGCCAGCCCAGTGCTGGTCAGGGCGACGCTGGTGGTGCCGGTGATGATAACGGACAGACCAAGCACTGCGCCCGCTACAGCGAATAGCGTGCCAAGTGTCACGATGAGCGAAGGCACCGCGGTTCGCACCACCAATATTCCGTTGACCAGACCTACAATGATGCCGATGGCAAGCGCGACAGAAATCCCCAGCCAGATCGAGAGACCATAATGGCCTGCGATGATGGCGACCGTCATGGACCCTGCCGGGATCATTGAGCCGATCGAGATGTCGAGTTCGCCGGCAATCATGAGAAGACCCATGGGGAGGGCAACGATACCGAGACTGGCGGCGACATTGAGCCAGCTCGCGACACCTGCCGGCATGAGGAAACTGGTGCCGCCAAAGATCGTGAAGAAGACGAACACTCCGAGCAGGCCAAGGAATGCACCAGCTTCTGGCCGTCTAAGCAGCGAGCCAACTGCGGATCCTGCCGATCCGACTCCACCCGATCCCGCTTCAAAAGGCTTGGCAGCATTTGTGTTCATTGCACTATTCCTCCCAGAAGTGCCGGCAACGTCGTATTCTTGGAACATTTGTAGGTGAGGCCGAGGAGTCCTCGGCCTCTCGATCATACCAGGGGCAGCAATCCCGTGACAGATTACCGATAGCCTTGCTCGCCGCCCTTGAGAGTGATTTCGACATTTGATTTGTCGACAATTCCAGGGCCTGTCAAAATTGGGGCCGATGCGAGCTTCAACGCATAGTTCACGTAGGCGTCAGACATCGTAACGGCCAGGAAGCCCTGCAGCCAAGGCTGTTGATCGATAGCGAAAAGTTGCTTGCCATCCTTGATGCGGTTGAGGCCAGCGACGTTCATGTCGAAAGAACCCAGCTGTACTTTGCCGGTCTTGCCAGCCTGGTCGATGCCGGTAGCAGCGGAATCCGCGTCGCCTGCGGAGATTGTGAAGACACCGTCGATGGAGTCATCCTTGAGAAGAGTGGCCTTGATGGCTTCGGCAACAGCGGTCGGATCTCCGAATGAGCTCGCAGGCAGCGGCAGCTGTTCCGACTTGCCGCCGGCTTTCGTCACCTTGTCGGCGATGCCCTTGCAGCGGTCCTCGAGATTCTGGGCGCCCGGCACGGTATTTACGCAAATGACATGCTTGGCGCCGTGCGTGGAAAAATATTCGCCGCCGGCGAGGCCCGCGGGATATTCTTCATTGCCGATGTAGTTGATGGCGCCAAGTTCCTTGGCTTTATCTCCGCCGCCAGAATTGTAGAGCATGACGGGGATACCTGCCGCTAAGGCAGCCTTGATGGCCTCATCTTCGGCGGCAGGAACCCAGTTTGGCACGGCGATGATAGATGCCTGTTGGCTGATCGCGGTGCGCACAAGATTGGCGGCGTCGCCGCCAATGTTGTCATAGGTCTGAAGCTGCAGATAATTCACCGTTCCGCCATGCGCCTGGACAACCACGGTCGCATCATCGATGCCCTTCTTAATCTTGGCGAAAAACGGATCATCGGCCTTTCCGCCGATGATAGCGATGTTCGCCGCCATCGCGGCCTGGGCAATGATCGCCAGGGCCGCGCCCGCGCACGCAATCTTCAAGAGCTTCCACATTTCACTTCCTCCCTCTCCTGCCGTCACATTGACGGATCCATGACATCATGAATTCTGCTGTTGTTTTGCCGTGATGCGCGCTCGCTTCTTCTCGAAGCGGACCTTCATCAATTCGTCGCCCTGCTTCGTGCCGTCGTGCCAGGTGCCGAGCCATTTATCGATCGGCAGCGTGCCGTCGGCGTAATTCACTTCGAAATACTTGTGGTGCAGGTAGTGGGCGTAGGCGTGGGTATCGACGCCTCCGTCGCCGGCTTCGACTTTGTCGAAGCCGATATGGCCGATGACTGCGCCAGTGCCGGTCACCTGCAAGTGGTAAAGCAGGAGCAACGGATGCGAAGGCACGATTAGATGGATCAGGCTGTCCGACCAGTAGAGCAGATGCTCTACCGGGTGCATGGAAAGCGACGACCACGGGCTTGGATTGATAGAATTGTGGTGCACCGAGTGGACCCAGCGGTAGAGCACGGGAATGTGGATCAGCCGATGGATGCAGAAGAAGTGCACCTCATGAATCAGAGGAATTACGAGAGCGAAGGCGATAAGCCAGACCGGATGCTCGCTGAAGCTCGTCCACGGCCCCCAGCCGTTAGCCCAGGCCCACAACAGCAACACCTCATAGGCCGTCCAGATCGGCAGTCCGCTGACGAAGGTGCGGATCGCGTTGTCGATATTCTGGCTCTTGAACCAGAACACGTCCGATGGGTGGTCCGCGGGGAACTTGCCGTTGAACTTGAAGCGGTTGCCTTGGGCGCGTTTCAAGTAGAGGCGTATTTCCAGAGCACCGTAGAGGAGCAGAATGAGCGCCGCGTTGCGGAGATAGAGATATAGTACCCATCCCCAATCGAGGGTCTGGAGCGTCTCGCGTGAAGGCGTGAGGTAAAACCACAACAAAGCGCCAACGCCCATGAACACAGCGTTCCACGGCAGGAAGTAGCCCGGCAGCCATCTCAGCACGCGCACGAAGCTCCAGGGAAAATCCAGAAGGGGTCCGACTTGGAGCGGCGCGCTGGGACGCCAATTGCCGCGCTTGTCGCGGGTGCCAAAGGCCAGATCGTCCATCGCGCGGCCGCCTGTTGCTCGGTGTTCAACCGTTCGCGCCTCTTGCGGAAGCGAGTCTTCGTGACCTCGTCGGATTCCTTGCTGCCGTCGTGCCACGCGCCGAAACAGCTTATCGAGGGGCACTAGAGCATCGCCGCCATAGTTTTCACCTCGAAATACGTGTGGGGATCGTCGCGCTTGCCGACAATGCCCCGGGAACCCTTAAAGCGACGCGATTTATATCGGAGGGTTGATATTCGGAGAAGACAGAAATAAAATCAAAATTGCATTTGTATCATTTAATTTCAATCATGATGATACAACATAGGAATGGGCGTTCATGAAGCGACCGACAATTCACGATCTCGCTACTGCGGCAGGCGTGTCAGTGGCGACTGTAAATAGAATTTTAGGTGGCACCGTTTCCGTGCGGCCGAAAACAGTCCAACGGGTCCAAAGCGCTGCTGAAGAAATTGGCTTTTACGGTATCGGAGCGATAGACGATCGGGCTCGCAAAATTTCGCCGCATTACCGATTGGGTTTCCTGCTCCAGCAGGCGACTCGTGACCTCTACCAGCTATTCGGAAAGAAGATCGTTGCCGCCTGTCGCGAGCGTCGGGACGAGGTTATCGAACCTGTCGTCGACTTCGCGGATATTTTGACGCCGGAGACTATCTCGAGCCGTCTCATCGCGCTCGGCGATTCTTGCGACGCTGTCGCGGTGGTCGCGGCGGATCACCCAATCATTGGCCAGGCCATCCGTTCATTGAAGGAGATGGGGAAACCGGTTGTCTCTTACATCACGGATCAGTCCGCGCCGGAAAGGGCAGCTTATGTGGGCACCGACAACTGGAAGCTGGGGCGCACTGCGGCCTTCCTGATTACGCAAACCACCCAAGGTCCTGGTCGTATTGCGGTTTTCATAGGCAATCATCGCTATCAATGCCAGGATGTCGCGGACGCCAGCTTCCGCTCCTATTTGCGCGAGCACGCTTCACGACTGATGGCAGAGGAAAGCCGTCCCACTCATGAGGAATCGAGTGAGGCCTACCGAATGGTGGCCGAGCTTCTAAAGTCAACCGACGATCTTGTCGGCATTCTGATCGTCGGCGGCGGAATAACCGGTGTGCTTCGTGCGCTAAGGGAAGTGTCTCCCGAGAGGCGATCGGGGATCAAGGTGGTATGCCGTGACATCGGACCCGAGACGCGTAAGGGATTGTCTGAGGGACTGATTACTGCAGCTCTCTGTCATCCGCTTGAGGCGACCTCCGCCCTTCTCGTGCAGACGATGATCGATGTCATTGGACCACAAGCACCGCTCGCTACCCTTCAACGGTCTATACCTTTTGAAATTGTCACTCCGGAGAATATCTGACGTAGATGTCAGCTAAGGGGCCGCCCTCGGGCGCTTATGCGACCCGATGATATGTCCGCTTTCAGGTCTCGAACTCGGCCCGCTCGAGTGGGCGGGCAACGTTTTGCATGACCGCCAATGTCGCACTTTCATGTGTTCTCGCGCGGCATATTGCGCCTTTCCTGCCAAGCAATAAATATGCCCGAAGCTATAATCACACCGGCTCCGATCGCTACCGATGCGTCTGGGTGTTCGGAGAAAAGCGCGATGCCAAATCCGGTCGCCCAAAGGATTTGACTATACTGCGTTGGCGCGACAACCGCCGCGGGTGCGAAGCGGTACGCGGCGATGGTACATAATTGGCCGGTGACGGAGATCAGACCGACTGCAGCCATCAATCCAAGGGATGGAAGTTCCACGGGTACATAGACTGCGGGAAGGATTGCACCCATCACAACGAGCGATGTCAGCATGGGATAGAGGACCATCACTGCCGGACGCTCCTCACCCCCGATCTTGCGCACGATGATCTTTGCCAGTGCACTCGCGAAGGCCCCCAAAACAGCCGTGAGGTGCCCCAAAGACAATGATGTTGCGCCTGGCCGCAGAACAATCATGACGCCGATCAGTCCAACGGCAATGGCGATCCAGCGCGATGTCCTGACTGTTTCACCGAGCAGTGGTACGGACAGCGCCGTGATCAGCAATGGTATCATAAAAAGTAGTGCATAGACCTCGGCAAGGGGCAACCTAACAAAGGCGTAGAACGAGCCCGACATCACAATCAAAGACAGTACGGAATGTGAAAGGACTAACCATGGATGACGCGGTCGAAAATTGCCGACGACGCGGTCGGCCAGCACCAGCACCGTCATCGGCGCAAACGCGAACATCAAAGCAAAAAAGAGGATTTGAAAAACAGAATGGGTGTTCCCGAGCACTTTGATGATCGCGTCATGGGTGGAGAACAATGCGAAAGAGAGCAAACCGAAACCCAGGCCGCGAATTGCAGAACTCTGGCCGTTTGCCATGTCGTTTTTCTCCTTCGGACTCTTTCCTCCGCGCGGCGTCCACGCCGCCGTTGAAGGGCAGTAACCGGCACCGGCTACGCCGCGCTGGCGGTTGGAGAAGTTCTGCGCTGATGGGCGTGAAGGATGCGGCGGCGCATTGAATGTTCCATGATCCGTCGTGGCGGCCTAGAAGGTGAGCTCTTCACCTGGTTCGACCACATGAACTTTCGTTCTGGGCGCTTCGCGCTCTGCAAATTTAACGAACTGCGTCGCGTCCTGTGCCAATAGCGGAAATGTCTTGTAATGCATTGGCAATACGGCTTTGGCTCTCAGAAGCTTCAGGGCCTTGGCGGCTTGCCGGGCATCCATGGTAAACCTGTCGCCAATCGGCAGCAGCGCGATATCGATGTCGAACAGTTCGCCCCAAATTGCCATGTTGGCGTGCAGGCCGGTATCGCCGGCGTGGTAGAGCACCTTTCCGTCCTCGAGGGTCAGGACGTAGCTTGCAGGGACGCCTGTCGCGCTGGTGTGACAAGCGTCCGTCATCGTCACGATAACGCCATCGAGATCGACTGAGCCGCCGATATTCATGGCCAATACCCGTTTGGCGCCTCTCTCTTGAAAGGCACTCGTCGTTTCCGGCTGCCCGACCAGAACCGCGCCAGTATGCGCGCTGACCGCCACGGCATCGCCGGTATGGTCTTCATGATCATGGGTGAACAAGGCGAAGTCGGCTGCAGGCAACTCGTCCAGCCTAAGGGGCGCAAGCGGATTGCCGGTGAGCCAGGGATCGATGAGGAACACTTTGCCCTTGCCGGTCGTAATCTGCCAACCTGAATGGCCGAGCCATCGAAGACGATTCGTCAAATTTACCTCCGTCGCGTATCGCGCCGACCGTGCGCCACACGAATGTGCCGTCGGCAGAGCGTGTGGTTAAATGCAGCCGTGATCAGCCGACCCTGGAGATGAATCGCGTTTCCAAATACGACTCGATCGCTTCGGAACCGCCTTCCGTCCCGTATCCGGAATCCTTGATGCCGCCGAACGGAACTTCAGGCAGTCCGAAGCCGAGATGATTGATGGTCGTCATTCCACAATCGACCTCCAGGCCTAGTCTCGTCGCACTCTTCTCAGAGCCGGTGAAAGCATATGCCGCCAGGCCATAGGGCAGGCGATTGGCCTCAGCGATCGCCTCGTCCAGATCGGCAAATCGATTGATCACCGCCACCGGACCAAAAGGCTCGTCATTCATGATGTTTGCCGAAATCGGTACATCGGCCAGAATGGTCGGCTGGAAGAAGTAACCGATGTTGCCGATCCGCCGTCCTCCGGCGATCAATTTTGCGCCATGATCCACGGCGTCGCTAACCATGGCCTCGAGAGCAAGCATGCGACGCTCATTGGCGAGCGGTCCCATCGCCGTCTCGGCATCAAGGCCATTGCCCACCCTGATTGCCCCGACTGCCTCGGTGAAGCCATCGAGAAAACGCTTAGCCACGGCTTCCTGGACCAGGAAACGGGTTGGCGATATGCACACTTGCCCGGCGTTGCGAAATTTGTGCGCCGACATCAGCGATACCGCCCGATCGAGATCCGCATCGTCGGCAATGATGACCGGAGCGTGGCCGCCGAGCTCCATCGTTGCCCGCTTCATATGCTGTCCGGCCAGAGAGGCGAGACGTTTTCCGACTGCCGTTGAACCAGTGAAGGTGACTTTGCGTATCACGGGGCTGGCGATCAGATATTCGGAGACCACGCTGGGCACGCCATATACGAGATTGACGACGCCAGCAGGAACACCCGCGTCAAGGAAGCAGCAGAAAAGCTCCGCGGGCGAGGCTGGCGTTTCCTCAGGCGCCTTGGCAACAATGGAGCATCCGGCGGCCAGCGCAGCCGAGAGCTTGCGGACGAGTTGATTGATCGGGAAGTTCCACGGCGTGAAGGCTGCGACAGGCCCAGCCGGAAGCTTCACAGTCATCTGGATGACATTTGGCGATCGGGCAGGAATCACCTGGCCGTATGTTCGCTTTCCCTCCTCGGCGAACCAGTCGATGATGTCGGCAGCAGCAGACACCTCGATTGTCGACTGGGCCAGGGGCTTGCCCTGTTCGCGCGTCATCAGCCACGCAATGTAAGGGACCCGTTCCCGGAGCAAGTCAGCCGCCCTGCGCATGATCTTGGAACGGTCGAACGCAGATATTTGGCGCCAGACATCGAACCCCTTGCCGGCAGCTTTCAGGGCTGCATCCAGGTCTGGCTGCTCGGCCCAAGCGACAGTCCCGATTTCCTCTTCCGTGGCAGGATCAACGACAGGGATCGTTTTGCCATCCGTCGCAGGAATCCAGTTTCCATCGATCAGCAGCAAGACGTCTTTGTATTCGTAGACCATGGCTGTTCATCTGCTTCCTTGGTGTCGCCAAATTCGATGATCGCACTGCGGCAGCGCTTGGTGATCGGAACAGCGAAACGTTCAAACGCAATCCGAAATCCGAGCTGCGATCCTTGCAATTGCGAGCGGGTCGTCAGGTCTGTGGATTGCGTTCCGGCGCGTGTTTTCCGGATAGCTGGCGGTTCGCATTTTCCGGAATTCCTTTTGCCCGACGCTCCAGCCAGCTGTCCCGCTCCCAGGTCCGCTTAAGGTCGTCACGGACCCGAACGCGCAGTTTGCCGAGCCCTTCAGTTTCCAATTCCACGAGATCGCCATCCTGGAAGCTCGACAATCCGTCGTGGCTTGTTCCGGTTGCCAGGACGTCGCCCGGTTCCAACGTATGCACCGAACTGACCCAGGCAATGCAGCGCGCAATCCGATGAGCCATGGCGCCGGTGTTGAAATCCTGCTTCAGGGCTCCGTTGATCCATAGCCGAACTCGCAGATCGTACGGATCGCGCACTTCATCCGCCGTCACCAGATAGGGACCGATCGGGGCAAAGGTTTCGCGCGCCTTGACCTGGAACAGCGAGGAGGCGCCGCGCGCCGAGCCATCAATGAAATTCATGTAGCCGAACACGTGGTCCATCGCGTCCGCCTCGCTAACGTTTGTGGCGCGCTTGCCGATGACGACGGCCATTTCCGCCTCGCCTTCGAAGGCGATGGCAGGATAGTCGGGCAGGATCATCGTGTCGTCTGGACCGATGATGGACCCGGCGGCTTTCGTGAACGAGTCGATCGGCGCGCGCTCTGGCCCGATCTTGCCGTCGAAATAGTTGAGCGCCATGCATACGATATTGGCAGGTCGCGGCAGTGGCGGCCGCAGCCGCACGCTTCCGACGGGGATGCCGCCGCCGTTCGTTGTCGCGCCTTCTAGTCGCGCGCGAAAATGGTCGAACCGGGCAATCAGGCCCGCCATCAAGTCTTGAGGCGCTGTCTTCGGCATTTCGTCGGCAATGGAGGAAATATCAAAGACAGCCCCATCCTTCAGGATACCCAACCTGAAGTCATCGAAATACACCAGTTTCATGCGAATAATCCCTTCAGTATGCGGCTACCGGACACGACAAAGCGCGTCAGGCTGCGAATGCGATGTGAACGTATTTCTTCACCTGTGCGGTTGAGGAACACGTGGTTCCACGCGCCTGTCACGCGACCCGGGTCAGCTTGCCTTCAGCAATCCGGCTTGCCAGCACGTTGCGCTGGATCTTGCCGGCCGGTGTCGTCGGCAGCTCATCGATGACAAAGATCTGCTGCGGGATTTTGAACTTGGCCAGGCGCCTGCGCATACCGGCCAGTACCTCGTCCCAGACCACCGGGCCGTTGGCCACGACGACTGCAACCGGAATCTCCTGCAATCTCTCGTCGGGCAAGCCGAGCACGCAGAGATTTTTCTGGCCGGACTCGCCGCGCAGCACATCCTCCACTTCGGCGGGCGCAAAGTTCTCGCCGCCGACGCGAATGATTTCCTTCAGGCGCGCCACGTAGCGCAATTCACCGTCCGGTGAGATGGAGCCGAGGTCGCCGGTGCGGAACCATCCGTCCTGCGTGAATGCCTGACGGTTGGCCTCGGGCTGGGCGAAGTAGCCTGGTGTGATGGTTGGTCCGCGGAGCTGAAGTTCTCCCAAGCAGTCGTTGGCCAGCGGCACGCCGCTTTCGGCGTCGACGATCCGAATCTCGTTGCCTGGCTGCGGTCGGCCATTCGCGGACATTCGCTTGATCAGCGGATCGTCCGGGAACCACATAGTGAACATCCCCGACGTTTCGGTCATGCCGTACAGGTTGGAGATTCCAGAGATTCCGATCTCATCATGAAGCTGTCGCATCTGGGCTCCGGCGTGATCATAGCCCACCTTGACCGTTGCGAGTTTGGTGCGGACCTTCTCGACGCCAAGGGCGAGCACATCGCGGAAGAAAACGCCGTGGGACACGTCGGCCCGGTGCCGCTCGGCCAGATCGAGCAGGCGTTCGGGGTCCCAGCTTGACATCGAGTGCAGGGTGCACCCTGCAATCAGACACGTGGTGATCGCATGCATGCTGCCGCTGCAATGGAAGAAGGGGGCAGGGCTGATGAAATGACTGGACGGTGTCAGGCGCTGACAGAATGCAGCATACTGCGCTGTTCGCAGATAGCTCTCGGCTGTGATCATCACACCCTTGGGTTTCGAAGTCGTCCCTGATGTGTAGAGGATGCTGAAGACGCCATCGGGCAGTTCCGAGGAATTTTCGTTCGCAATCTGGTATCGGAGACGCGCCTTCCAATCTCCCGCCAAACCATCGCCGGGGCCTTCGACAATCACCGATGCAAGCTGCGCGTCGATGGATGCGGCTTCCTCGAGATAGTTGCGTCCACGGTATTTGGGAACAACGGCAATCACCTTGGCGCCACTATCGTCAAGCAGCCCACTAACTTCGGCCGCGGTAAGCCGCGTGCTAATGGGTACGGCGATTGCGTTCAACTCCTGGACTGCAAGGAAACTGGCGATCCAGGCGAAGGAATTCGGCATCCATATCGCAACCCGATCTCCAGCCGAGACATGCGGACCGAGACAATTCCGCGCTTCGGCGACCAGGCGTGCGAGAGCCAGGAAACTCAGTTCATGATCGTCCATCGTAACCGCACATTTCTGCGCGAAATGACGAACATTGTGGTGCAGCACATCCGGTAGTGTCATGCCCATCGTTGCGCCCTCATCGATAGTTCGGGAGATTGAGATCGGCGTAGGCGGGATCGACAACGAAGGGGTAGGGGACCTCACGGCCGCCGCGCAGGGGTAATACGCCGATAGCCCACCCGTTTGTGTTCACGGTATCGTTCTGATCCGTCAGGAAGAGCCGGCACGTCACAAAACCCAGCCCGCCAAGAACCTGCTTTTCGGCAATCTTGGCTTCTGCGTAGATCGTGTCGCCCGCGACATTCATCTTGTCGTAGCGGAACTTTATCTTCCACAGCCATCCATTTGGCCCAAGACCATCCTTCATCACCTGCGCCAGAATGTGCTGCTTCCACGAACCGTTCACGAGCACGTCGGGCAGCTTGTCGTGGTCGATGGCAAATCGCTGGTCGTAGTGGATGCGATGCCAGTTCTCGATTGCGGAAGACCAGCGCATGATGTGCGTCGTGGTCATCGGCCCCTTCTTGACCCGCAGCAAGGTCTGATCGACCTCGACGTCGTCGAAATAGAGAGAGCCGCCCATTACCGCCACACCATTGTATGCCTGCTGATCATCAGCAATTCGCCTGCCTCTGTTGTGAATCGTGTTTCGATCGTGACGAGCAGAAAATCTCCGCTCGCTCCTTTCTTGGGTGTCACGCTGGAGTAGCGCGGGGTGGCCACAGCCTTTTCTCCCTTCCGTAAGCAGCGATACGTTTCAACCTCGATGCCGCCGTTCAGGATGCGGTTGAACGGCACCTTGATATGTTCCAGGCCATAGTAGGCGTCAGCACCGTCACCCGCGCCATCGGCGTCAGGGCGCTCAATGATCACTTCCAATGGATCCGGCGTTCCCGAAGCCCGACGAAATGCATGCAGCGGATAGAACGGCGGAGCGACAATTTCGCCGTATTTCGAGGCCCTTGCCGCCTCTTCGTTGTAATATATCGGGTCGTCGTCCATGATCGCCTGGACGAACCGGCGCAGCGTGTCCTGTTCGAGGGGGAGCGCGGCCGTTGTCGGAGGCGCTGTTAGCCCAACATATCTCGAATAGTCATACTCCGAAGACATCACTCGCTGCCCTTTCGTTTCCTCTAATATTCCACACTCAAGCGTCCGCCCAAAAATCGGCCAGCCCGATGTTGCCAAGGATTGCGGGCTTGGGTCATCAAAAATATCCGACTAGAACTGGGTCCTCCACCAAGGACGTTAGAAGCCGGCCATCCGTCTGACCTCAGGCGTCCAATGGGCGCGTCTTGCAACGTTCCGGTCGGCGGTTCACGTTTTGCGGAAATTATTTCTGCATATTTTTTTGAGAAGCACAATAGGCTTGGCGCACGTCCTTCCAGGTGCTGCCATTTATTTGCGCAAAGGGGCTTGTGCTTTAATTCAAAATATGCGGAAATTATTTCCGTTGAGCGTTATGAGGAGAATCCCGGCAGCTCGACAGGGGACTTTTGGAAGCCGGTCGGCCCGATTGGGGTGCCGGGCAGGAGGAAGAACACAACACTATGATTTTCGGCGTTTCCAGATCTTGTCGGGAGCCTTCGAGGCTAGCGTTTGTTGCGATGATGTGTGGTCAATTTCGCGACAACGGGTTCGATCGTGCGAGAATCTTGCCATGAGCGGACTCTCTGCCGCCAGCGCAACTGACAAGGGCCAAGGGCTGAACGGGGCCGCAAGAGACTTGGGATCGACACAGGTCCGAGCTTTCGACCGGCGAAAGCTGGGGCGCTGGCTGCTGAAGGCAGCTGCGGGTCTATGCCTGCTCTTTATCCTGACGCCGCTTATCTTCGTGACGTGGTTCTCTTTTTACCGCCAGGAAATCCCCTCCTTCCCGCCAGACGGATATTCACTGCGCTGGTATGCCGAGATTGCCAACAACCAGCAGTTCCTAGACGGCTTCTGGTTCAGTTTGCAGGTCGGCGTCGTTGCCACGGCGATCGGAATGGTGGTGGGCATACCGGCAGCCTTGTGCATCTCGCGCTTTCGCTTCTTCGGGCGTGAGTTCCTCAACAGCCTGCTGCTGTTTCCGCTGATGGTCCCTGGCGTCGTGCTCGGTACGGCCTTCTATGTTTTCGAAGTCGAGATCGAGATCAAAACCAACGGCAACATGCCGGTCCTCGGGTCGCTGACGGGCCTTGTCGCCGGTCACACGCTTTTGGTGATCCCATGGGTGGTGCGCCTGATCGTTGCGACGCTTGCCAATTTCGACCTCCGGTTGGAGGAAGCGGCGCAGAATCTCGGGGCCAATCGCTGGACGACGTTCCGCCGCGTGACCTTGCCCTCGATGCTGCCGGGCATCGTCGCCTCGGCCATGTTCGGCTTCGTTGCATCGTTCAGCAACCTCGAAATGAGCCTGTTTCTGGTCGGGCCTGGTAGCACGACCTTGCCGATCACGATCCTGCAGTACCTTGAATGGAAGATCGACCCCACGATCGCCGCGGTCTCGGTGCTGCAGATCCTTCTGGTCGGCGTTGCAATGCTGATCACCGACCGCTTCGTCAAGATCAGCCGGGTAGTTTGAGGTTAACGATGGCACAGCTCGACTTGAACGGCCTTTCCAAACGCTATGGCGAGTTCCACGCGGCCCGCGACATCACCCTTTCGGTTGCCGAGGGCGAGTTCGTGGCTCTCCTCGGGCCTTCCGGCTGCGGCAAGACGACGACGCTGCGGATGATCGCCGGCTTCGTCGAGCCGACCTCGGGGGCAATCCGTCTCGGTGGGCGCGACATTACCGGGCTGCCGCCGTGGAAGCGCGATACCGGATTGGTGTTCCAGAGCTACGCGTTGTTCCCGCATCTGACGGTCGCCCAGAATGTCGCCTTCGGGCTTGAGATGCGCAAGGTGAGCCCGGCCGAGATCGCGCCCAGAGTCGAAGAGGCGCTGCGGCTGGTGCGCCTTGCCGGCTTCGGCGAGCGGCTGCCGCGCCAACTCTCAGGCGGGCAGCAACAGCGGGTGGCGTTGGCCCGGGCCCTCGTGTTTCGGCCCGACGTCCTCCTCCTCGACGAGCCGCTTTCTAATCTTGACGCGAAGCTGCGTCACGAGGTGCGGGTCGAGATCCGCGAACTGCAGCGTGCCCTGGGCATTACCACCGTCATGGTCACGCACGATCAGGAAGAGGCGCTGACGATGGCGGATCGCCTTGTGGTGATGAGCGAAGGACGGGTGCGCCAGGTCGGCACCCAGCGCGATCTTTACGAGCGGCCCGCCGATCGCTTCGTTGCCGGCTTCGTCGGTCGCAGCACTTTTCTGGAGGGGATGATCGAGGCGCCGGGGCGGTTCCGGACGTCCGGCGGTCTCGAGATCCGTTGCGCCAACGGGGCCTCGGGTGTCACCGGCCTGGCTGTGATCGCCCTGCGGCCGGAGCGCATCACCGTTGCGCCGAATGCACCTGTCAATGCGGAAAACTGCCTGCCCGGGACGACGGAGTTCGTCTCCTACCTGGGCGGCCTCCTCGACGTTCATGTTCGCCTCGCGTCAGAGGAGCGGGTGATCGTCCAGATTCCCAATCGTGCGGAAAACAATCTCCCGCAGATCGGCGACGAGGTCTTCGTCAGCTGGCCGGCGGCCTCTGCCAACGTCTTCACGGCAGGCGATGACTAGAGGCGTCGCGGGCGGCCCCGCTCAACACCTTGGATTATTGAAGCAACCAATAAACAAACGGAGTGGAACAGTGGAGAAGACATTTTTGAGCTTTAACCCGTCCCGTCGCCAGGTCTTGCAGGGAGTGGCCGCCGCGGGCATCGCCGCCGGCCTGCCTTTCGCGGCACGGGCCGATTCCAAGGGCCGGATTGTGGTGGGGACCTCGGGGGGCGACTACCAGCATCTCGTCGACCAGTTCATCGTGGACGGGGTTCTCAAGCCCGCGGGATGGGATGTGGTCGACGCCGTGGCAAACGACCTCGACCGCCGCAACAAGATGATCGCCGAAGCCCGGCTGCCGCGTGGCACCACCGACGTGCAGGGCCTGTCGGCGCTTGCCTGGTTCCAGATGGGCCAGGCCGGTGTCCTCGCAGAGATCGACTACAGCCGCCTGAAGAACGCGGCAAATCTTCTGCCGTCGATGAAATATCCCTATGGTGTCGGTTCCGGCTATACGGCCGCTGTCGGTCTTTACAACCCGAAACTTATCGAGGCGCCGAAGAGCTACAAGGAGATCCTCGATCCCAAGCACGGCGACAAGCTCGGTCTCATCGACATCCAGTACCAGTATGTGATGACGGCGGCATCGCTGGCGATGGGGGGCACGGTGCATGACGTCGAACCAGGCAAGGCACTGCTGCTCGAATTGCGCAAGGCGGGTGTGCGCATCTACCCGACCAACGAGGCCTTTGCGCAGGGGCTGAAGACCGAGGAGTGCTCGCTTGGCATCATGTGGAAAGCGCGCGCCGTGCAGTGGAAGGATGCCGGGATCAATGTGGCCGGGGCGGTGCCGAGCGAGGGTGCTCTCAAGTTTGTCCTGGGCTGGTCAGTGCCGAAAAACGCGCCCAACGCGGACGGTGCCTATGCCTTCCTCGACGCAATGCTCGAAAAGCCGGCGCAGGAGGGCTTTGCCACCAAGCTGGGCTATCCACCGACTGTGACCAACGCCGAAATTGCCCCTGAACTCAACGAGCGCATGGGCTTTTCGAAGGAGCAACTCGCAGCACTCGTCGATCTCGACTACGCCTATCTGAGCGAGAACGACATCGCCCTGCGTGACTGGTGGAACAAGAGCTTCAAGGGCTGATCCGAACCGGCCCCTCCCTTCCATCCGACGGGAGGGGCTCCGGCCAGACAGGAACAGGGGAAACGGCATGGCCGTAGCGACGACGATCACGGCAAGTGGGACGGACGAAGGGCGCAATGTCACGCGCCTGTCCGCGAGCGCCCTTATGGGGCCGGCGACGGCCATCGTCGCGCTCGGGCTTCTGATCCCGATCCTCATCCTGTTTCGCTACAGCCTAAACCAGTACTCGGCGCGCGGTCTGATGATCGACGCGGTCACCGCCGAGAACTACGTCAAATTCTTCGTCGACCCGTACTATCGGACCGTTCTCTACACTACCGTGCGGGTCGCGTTCATCTGTACGGTCGCCTGTCTGGTTCTCGGCTTCCCACTCGCCTATGTGCTGGCGCGCACCCGGTCGCGCTTCAAGAACCTTATGATCATGCTGATCGTACTGCCGATGTTCGTCAACAATGCAGTCAGGGCGGCTGGCTGGATGACGCCTTTTGGCAGCAAGGGCATGATCAACACCGGACTGATGTCATTTGGCATCATCACCCAGCCGATCGAGATGATGTATACCGAGACCGCAGTTATCATCGGCCTCGTCGCCATCAACCTGCCGGTCATGGTCCTGACCCTGCAAAGCGTGATCGAAGGGATCGACCACTCGTTGGAAGAGGCTGCCCTGAGCCTCGGCGCCGGCCCTTGGATCATGTTTCGGCGGGTGCTTTGGCCGATGGCGCTTCCCGGCATCCTTGCCGGCACGATCCTCACCTTCATCCTGGCCGTGAACGCCTATGCGACGCCGGTGTTGCTGGGTGGGCCGAAGTTCATGATGATGGCGCCCTTGGTTTACGAGCAGTTCCAGCTCAACAACTGGCCGTTCGGCGCGGCCGTCGCTTTCGTCCTGATGGCGACGACGCTGATCCTGACCGCCATTACCAATTTCTGGATGCAGCGTCGCTATCGACGCTGATAGCCCTGCGGTGACCGCCGTCCGCCGACCGGGCCGCAAAGAATGATGAGGACATCATGTATGACCTGCCGAAATCAGTGAACATCGTCGAAGTCGGCCCGCGGGACGGCCTGCAGATCGAACCGAAAATCCTTTCGGTCGACGAAAGGGTGACGATGATCGACGATCTTCTGGCTTGCGGGTTTCATGACATCGAGGTCGGATCCTTCGTCAATCCGAAAGCGGTTCCGCAGATGGCGAACACCGACAAAGTGTTGGAAAAGCTGGGCCGGCGCCTGGATGTTGCCTATCGTGTGGTCCTGCTCAATCCGCGCGGGCTCAAGGATGCGCTGGCCACGGGGCGGGCGGATGTTTACGGCCAGATCTCCATCACCGCCAGCGAGACCTTCGTCAAGCGCAATACCAACCGCAGCATCGACCAGACCTTCGAGGAATTTCCGCAATGGATCGAATTGTTCCGGGAGGCAGGCATTGACGCGACGATGATCGCCGTTATGGCCGCCTTCGGCTGCAACTTCGAGGGCTACGTGCCGCTGGAGAAGGTGATCGGCCTTATCGACCGGGCGAGCCGAATCCTCGATGACAATGGTACCAAGCTGAAGCATGTGACGCTGGCCGACACGATGGGCTGGGCCAATCCGCTGCAGGTCAAGCGGACGATCTCGGCGGTGCGGGAGCGCTGGCCGCATATCGCCATCAAGCTTCACTTGCACGACACGCGCGGCGCTGCGATGGCGAATGCGGTGGCGGCGATGGAACTTGGCGTGGCGGAATTCGATTCCTCCGTCGGCGGGTTGGGTGGCTGCCCCTTCGCCGGCCACAAGGGCGCCGCCGGCAATATTTGCACGGAAGACCTGGTCTATGTGTGTGAGGAGATGGGTATCTCGACGGGCATCGATCTGGACCGACTCCGCGAGGTGTCACTTCGCGTCGAACAGCTCGTCGGGCATCCCCTTCCTGGCAAGATCATACGGGGCGGTACGCTGGCAGCGTATAAGAGCAATCAGAGGAGCAGGGCCGATGTCCTGGCGCCGACTTTATGATCCATCGTGGCCAGCTTGCTTCGCAACGTTGGAAGGCTATGAGAGAATGGAGGCTGGTTATCACCGAAAGGTGGCCTCCAATCCCTGGCGCGATCTAAGAGGACCCGAATGAGAAAAAGAGCGCAGACATTGCCGATAGCCGATTTCGAAGAAGATTCGGGCGATAGGCAGTTTGTGACGGCGCTTTCGAGAGGACTCGCGCTGCTTCGCTTCCTGGGTAACGGGGAGGTGCTGGGTACAACAGATCTGGCTCGACTTTCAGGTCTTTCGAACGCCACGGTTTCGCGGCTTTGCTACACCTTGGGAAATCTGAACTACGTCGAATATTTGCCCGAGGTCGGCAAATATCGGCTGGGCGACGCCTGTCTTGCGTTGGGTTACCTTTACATGGCCAACGACCTGGTAAGCCACGTTGCACGTCCACTCATGAAAGAGCTTGCGGGATTTTCGCATGTTCCGGTGTGCATTGCGCGTCGCTACGAAGACAAGATGCTCTACACCGCGAGGGAGAGCGTGGAGGACCAGTTCTCATTGAAGTTTGAAGTTGGCTCGCGTGTTCCGATCGAGCGCACTGCGATGGGCCATGCCTATCTGGCCGGCCTCGATGATGCCGAACGGCAGGAGGTGTTGGACTTGCTGAAGTCCAAGATTCCCGACCTGGATAGTTTTCGCAGACAGATCGACGACAACGTTGCCTTGTTTCGCGAGAAGGGATTTTGCATCGCCGACAGGATGTGGCTGTCGCATATTCGAGCGGTCGCCGTGCCTCTGCGAATGCGCGATACTGGCAACGTCGTCGCTTTCAACTGCGGTGGAATTGCCGACTATCTCGATCCTGGCTTCCTGATGAATGAAGTTGGACCTCGGCTTGCGGACCTTGTTCGCAAGGTCGAGAGCATTCTGGAAGCGCAATCGCCATCACCCAAGACCGAGGAGTGATATCAAGATACATCAGCGCCGTTTCAGGGTTGGGATAAAACCCTGTGGCTGATGGATCGACGGTCCGATGAGACAGGCAGGGTCCAAGCTGTTGTTGGCTGGATCAGGCCAATCCACAAATCGATCAATTGTCCCGTCAATCCCTGGCATTGCTTGAGCTGAACGGCGCACCGGCGCTCATATCCCCGATCCAATACGCAGCTCGCGCCTGCTTGAGGGCGCGCGAAGATTTGCGGGCTTCCGAGCCTGAACGGCTGGCGCAACTGGCGCTGCCGGAAGAGATTATCTGCACAGAGGCACAAAAAACATGACGAACAATCAGCAGGAAAGACCCAACATGAATGAGGGAAGAGTGGCGTTGATCACCGGGGCATCATCCGGTATCGGCCGGGCGACCGCGATCGCCTTTCTCGAAGCCGGGTACAATGTCATCGTCACCGCGCGTCGCGCCGACCGGCTGGCCGAGACAATTGCTGCGGCCGGCGCAACCGGGGAGAGGGCACTGTCGCACCCGGCCGACGTGACGGACGCTGCGGCGGTGGAAGCTTTGTTCGACCACGCTGTCCAGCGGTTCGGTCGCGTCGACGTCGTCTTCAACAATGCCGGAATCTCGGCTCCTGCTGTCGACATCGACCAACTTCCGCTGGAGGCCTGGACAGCAATCGTCAACACCAACCTCACGGGGCCGTTCCTGTGTGCTCGCCAGGCTTTCCGAGTCATGAAACAACAATCTCCCAAGGGCGGGCGGATCATCAACAATGGCTCCATCTCGGCTCATACGCCGCGGCCTATGTCGGCACCTTATTCAGCCACCAAGCACGCGATCACCGGCCTTACCAAAGCATGCGCCCTCGACGGGCGCCCTCATAACATCGCTTGTGGCCAAATCGACATCGGCAATGCCGCAAGCGAGATGACATCCAGAATGACAACTGGCGCGCGACAGGCAGACGGTCGCCTCATCCCTGAACCTGTGATGGATGTAGCCAATGTTGTCGCCGCCGTGTTGCACATGGCCTCATTGCCATTGTCGGCAAACATCCTGACCATGACCGTGATGGCTACCAACATGCCATTCGTAGGGCGTGGCTGATCCTTGTTGTCGGATTTGCCGGTCGCCGGAGTATACCCAAACCGCGCCGTTTCCGGAACTGAGCGATTCGGAGCCTTGGTGGATCCTCGGAGGGGCATCAATTTCCCAACCGCGTTCGATGCCGCACCGCCACTCGCGGCGGCTGTGAACGGGCCGGCCAGGGCCCAAGCGCATGGGCCGTATCACCGAGCAAATCGCAGAAAACGTCGGACCAACGCATTCGCCCTAATTTTCGCGCGAAAGGGTCTTGCGCTTTGGTTCGAAATATGCGGAAATAATTTCCGCTAAGCCCAACGATTGATTGGCGGGCAATTTTGGTTTTGCTGAGGGTGAGATGAGCTATCGAATAGGCGTAGATGTTGGCGGCACGTTCACAGACTTCGCGCTGTTCAACGATCTGGATCACGGAATTGAGTTTCTGAAACTTTTGACAACGCCGGCAGATCCATCGCTGGCTGTTCTCGACGGCATTGAACAAATAACGGCGGTGATGGGGATTTCGGTCGCCGATGTTTCGGATGTGCGTCACGCGACAACAATTGCCACGAACACAATCATCCAGAGAAACGGACCAAAGACGGCTTTGATCACAACCCAAGGCTTTCGCGATGTTCAGATCATTGGACGTCAGCGGCGCGCCGAGATCTACGACACGAGCGTTGATCGGCCGGTTCCGGTGGTTCGGCGCAAATACACCTGGGAAGTGCCGGAACGGATGCTGTTTGATGGTACGGTGCACAAGGTGCTGGACGAGGATGCCGTCCGGCGCGTTGCTGCCGAAATGCTGAGCGCAGACATCGAGTCGGTGGGCATCTGCTTCCTCCACAGCTACGCCAATCCTGCCCATGAGCAGCGCGTTGCGGAGATCCTGGGTGAGGTCGCACCGTCGATCGCGGTTACGCTTTCATCCGAAATCTCGCCGGTTCTTCGCGAGTATGAGCGCGGCAGCACGACGACTCTGAATGCCTATGTGGTCCCGCCCGTTCAGCGTTACGTCAAGCGGTTGGTCGATGGTCTGCGAGAGCGCGGATACAAGGGCGAGCTGCTGATCATGCAATCGAACGGCGGCATCGCGACCCCCGAGATCGTCAAGAAATTCCCGATACGAATCGTTGAATCAGGCCCCGCAGCGGGTGTGCTGACCGCCGCGCGCTACACCAAGGCTGCGGGCAATGACATCATCTCCTTCGACATGGGCGGAACCACCGCCAAAGTGTGCATGATCGAGGATGGCAAGCCCTTCCTTGCCGGCCAGTTCGAGGTCGACATGGTCAACCTAAAGCCCAACAGCGGTCTGCCCATCGATATCCCGGCGATCGATCTGGTCGAGATCGGATCCGGAGGCGGCAGCATCGCTCGGATCGAGATGGGCTCGATCAAGGTCGGGCCTGAAAGTGCCAGCAGTGTTCCTGGGCCGATCTGCTATGGCCGCGGTGGGACGCGCCCAACAGTGACCGACGCGGACGTAATCCTGGGCTACATCAACCCGGACTACTTCCTCGGCGGCAAGATGTCGCTTGATCGCGACGCGGCAAGCAAGGGCATTCAGACGCACGTCGGCGACGTCCTCGGAATCGATACAGCTGCCGCGGCATGGGGGATTTTCGAGGTCGTTACTGCTCAGATGGCAGAGGCTGCACGCGTCGTCTCGGTCGGCCGCGGCAAGGATCCGCGGGACTTCTCCTTCATCCCGTTTGGCGGAGCCGGCCCTGTTCACGGCGGGCGCATCGCCCGCATGCTGGGCTGCACGCGCATCGTCTTTCCGAGTGGTGCGGGCGTGCAGTCGGCTGTCGGCCTTCTGATGGGCGATGTCCGCTTCGACCTTGCCCGAACGCTGATCGTCGAGACGAATGACGCCAACGTGGATCAGGTCACGGACACGTTCGAGCTTCTGGTGGAGGAAGCGCGCCGCCAGATTGCAGCCGGATCTTTCGACGGTCGTGACGTTCATTTCACCTTCAGCGCCGACATGCGCTTCGTCGGTCAGGGTTATGAAATCAACGTCGAGCTTCCCTCCGACGATGCGGCTGCATCCGAAGTTCGTGATGCCTTCTTCAAGGTTTACGGCAAGACCTATGGAGAGCGCACATTCTCGCGTGACGACAGCGTCGAGTTTGTCAAACTGCACCTGAGCGCGCGTGTGGAACTGCCCAAGTTAACGTTCCCGGAGACGCCCGCACTGGGGGGCAGTGCCGACAAGGCGTTGAAAAACCACCGCAGCGTCTACTTCCCGGAGACGAACGGCTTTGCCGAGTGCCCGGTGTACGACCGGTACCTGCTCAAGTCAGGGGAACGCTTCAAGGGCCCTGCACTCGTCGAGGAACATGAATCCACGATCGTCATCCTGCCGAACAGCCTCGCGCAGGTCGATGGATCCGGCAACATCATCGTTGACCTTCACTAAAAGCAGACGCGGAGTTTGAGGGAAATCAAATGGGCAAACCGGCAAAGATCGACCCGGAAACTTTCTCCTACGAGGGAAATCAAATGGGCACACCGGAAAGAATCGACCCGGTAACCTTCTCCGTCGTCTGGGGAGGACTGCTTACCATCGCTGCTGAGATGGGCGTCACGCTGAGCCGTACGGCCTACTCCGTTGCGGTTCGGGAGGGCACGGACTTCTCGACGGCTGTCTTCGATCCCGACGGCAACCTTATCGCACAGGGCGATTACAGCCCTGGCCACCTGGGCTCCATGGCCTTCGCGGTTCGCAGAATGCTTGCAAACTTTCCTCTTGAGTCGCTTCGCGAAGGTGACGCGATCATCTGCAACGATCCGGCGATCGGGTCTGGGCATCTGCCGGACATCTACATGGTTTCTCCCGCCTTCCTGGACAACCAGCTTCTGGGGTATGCCGTGAATATCGCGCACCAGATCGACATCGGTGGGGCGGCCAGCGGATCGCAAAGCGTTGCGGGGCTGTTCGACAACTACCAGGAAGGGTTGCGCATCATGCCGACCCGCCTTTACACGGCGGGCGAGCCAAATGCCGACATCTTCAGGATGATCGAAGCAAACGTCCGGGTCTCCGATGTGCTCGGCGACATCCGCGCGCAATACGCCTCGAACATGGGTGCGTCGCGGCGGTTGCGTGAACTCGGTCAACGCTACGGGGCGCCGACGCTGCGTGGTTGCATGTCCGAAATCCTGTCGCGCAGCAAGGAAGCGATGCGCAATGCATTGCGCGAACTCAAACCAGGGACCTACTCCTACGAAGATTGCATGGACGATGTCGGGCCGGGCACGGACCCGGTTGTTTTCAAGGTGACGGTAACGGTCTCCGGAGACAGCATCAACGTCGACTGGACCGGGAGCGGCCCACAGCGCGACGCCGGCATGAACAGCTATCTCACTTACACGACCGCTTACTCCATTGCGGCGGTCAAGAGCGTGACCCTGCCGAACCTGCCGCAAAATCAGGGGATCATCGGCGCTATTACGGTCACGGCTCCGGAAGGCTGTTTTCTCAATCCGCGCCGGCCGGCACCCTGCGGCGGCCGTGCCGTGAACTCGCCGCGCATCTATGAGGTGGTGATGGCAGCCCTTTCGCAGGCGGTTCCTGGCCGAAGCCTGGCGGCTGGCTCGCATATGTTCAACCCGATCCTTGGTGGTCTCGATCCGAAGACGGGCCAGCCTTTCGTCTGCTGGGAGCTGACCATGGGTGGTGTCGGTGCGCGGTCGAACAAGGATGGCCTCGAGGCCACCTCCTTTCCCGCGAACGCAAGCAACGTGCCCATCGAGGTGCAGGAGAGCCGCAGGCCGGTGTTGTTCGAACATTTCGGCCTGATCCCCGACTCGGCTGGCGCCGGCACGTTCCGTGGCGGCTTCGGTGTGCGGCGCGATTTGCAGCTGACAGTCGGCAATGTGAAGATGTTCAACCTCGGCGATCGCGTGAAATTCGCGCCCTTTGGCCTGTTCGGAGGCCATAGCGGAACGAAAGGCGTCACGCTGCTCAATGCCGGCCAAAGCGGCGAGCGCGAGCTCAATTCGAAAGGCACCTATACGCTGGACGAAGGGGACGTGCTCAGCTGGAGAACATCCGGTGCCGGCGGGTATGGCGATCCTCATGCCCGCGATCCCGAACGTGTCGTTTTCGACGTCGAGGAAGGTCTGGTGAGTGCCGCTGCCGCTCGTAACATTTACGGCGTTGTCGTTGATCCCGTTACCTTCGAGCATGATCCTGTGGCAACCGCAGCTCTCCGGAAGACTGGCAAGGGGAGCGGCGCGTGAGCGCAGCATCCCAACCAGTCTGCTTGGCCTAGTGCAATAGCGCGAGACCAGCTGATGCTGACCGGGGTACCCGATGGGTGCGTCAGGTCGCAGCTGTTTTGGCCACGATAAGAGACAAGCAGCCCCCGAAACCGAAGCACCCTGCCTCGTGAAGAGGGTGATGAAAGTTGCCGGCGGCTACCCAGGAAGGAGTCTCAAGATGCGCGAGAATACCGTGAGATCGAAGTTGTCCGGTGGCGGCATGGTCGTCAATGGCTGGCTGCAGATACCTTCGAGCTTCTCTGCAGAGATCATGGCGCATCAGGGCTTCGATTCTCTGGTCATCGACATGCAGCATGGCCTCATCGACTACCAGATCGCTGTCACGATGCTTCAAGCAATCTCGACGACGACCACAATTCCGCTGGTCCGCGTACCTTGGAACGAGCCGGCATCGATCATGAAAATGCTGGATGCCGGGGCCTATGGGATCATCTGTCCAATGATCAATTCGCGCCAGGAAGCAGAGCAACTCGTGCGCGCTTGCAAGTATGCCCCGAAAGGCAATCGCAGCTTCGGTCCGATAAGGGCCTCCCTGTATGCCGGTTCAGACTACGCCCAGCACGCCAACGATACGGTCATCGTGATGCCGATGATCGAAACGAAGGAGGCGCTGGAGAATATTGACGAAATCCTGAGCACGCCCGGCGTTGATGGAGCCTACGTTGGCCCGGCGGATCTGTCGCTTACATTGGGATGCACCCCCCAGGTCGATCAGACCGAGGAGCCGGTCGTCAAGGCGCTCGAAACCATCCTGGCGGCGTGCAAGCGGCACAAGGTGATCCCAGGTCTTCATAACGCGAGCAGCAGTTACGCACTGAAGATGGCGGCCAAGGGCTGGCAATTCGTGACCCTCGCGAGCGACAGCAGATACCTTGCTGCGCGCGCCTCGGAAGAACTAAGCGCGATGGAAAGCGAAAATAGACCCCTTCCTTTGAAGAGCTATTAGAAATGCTGGACAGCCCTAAAATTAAGAATCGAAGTTCAGAAGGATCCCATTCAATGAATGGGGCCGAGAGCTTGGTGCATACTCTGCTGGATGGCGGAGTGGATGTATGCTTTACGAATCCTGGTACCTCCGAGATGCATTTCGTTTCGGCGCTTGATCGCATCGACGGGATGCGCTGCGTCCTGGGGCTGTTTGAGGGCGTCGTAACAGGAGCAGCTGACGGCTACGCCCGCATGACCGGAAAACCGGCTGCGACATTGCTGCATCTCGGGCCGGGGCTCGCGAATGGGAATGCAAACCTGCACAATGCCGGGCGTGCGCGGACACCTGTCGTCAATATCGTCGGGGATCATACGAGCTACCATCGCCAGCACGACGCACCTCTCACTTCCGACGTCGAGGGAACCGCTCGGCCATTCTCCAAATGGGTGCGCACGTCGCGCGATGCGAATGCAGTGTCGCGAGATGGCGCCGATGCCATCGTTGCCGCCCGAAGCCCGACGGCTGGTGTGGCGACGCTGATCCTTCCCGCAGATACTGCCTGGGGCGAGGCTGTCGGACCGACTGAAGTGCCGCCGCCGCCCGCGCGTGCGATCGTCGATGACAAGGTAATCACGCTCGCAGCCGAAGCGCTGCGCGGTCCTGGACCGAAGCTGCTGTTTCTGGGTAACGCCGCACTGCTTGGGGACGGGCTGAAATATGCGGCCCGTATCGCTGAGGCAACTGGTGCGCACCTTCTCGCGGAAACCTTCAATCCGAGATTCGAGCGCGGGGCGGGACGGCTGGCTGTCGAACGTCTCCAGTATTCAATTAGTCACGCTCTCGACACACTGGGGGAACTGAGCACCATCGTGCTGGCGGGTGCGAAAGTGCCGGTAGCGTTTTTCGCCCATCCTGGAAAGCCGAGTGTGTTGCTGCCGCAAAGCTGCGAAGTTGCGACGCTTGCGACTCCGGACGAAGACATCGTTCAGGCGCTGGCGGCCCTCGCGGATCTCATCGGCGCCCGCACCGATAGAAAAGTCGAAGCCCTTGAACCCCCGGCTTTACCCCACGGAGCAATCACACTACCCGGCTTGGCGGCTGTAATCGGTGCGCTTATTCCAGACCAGGGCATCGTCGTCGATGAATCGGTGACCTCCGGCCGCGGGCTGTTCCCGGCAACAAGAAATTCCCGACCGCATGACTGGCTTCAGAACGTCGGCGGCTCTATCGGCTTTGGCATGCCAGCGGCCACCGGGGCGGCAATTGCGTGTCCTGATCGCAAGGTGCTTTGTCTCGAGGCGGATGGTTGCGGGATGTTCACCCTTCAGTCGCTCTGGTCGCAAGCGCGCGAGGGCCTCGACATTACCACCGTGATTTTCGCCAATCGCGAATACGCGATCCTCAAGCAGGAACTTGCGAATGTCGGTGTGCCAAGTCCGGGACCGAAAGCCCTGGACTTGCTCAACATCGGGCGTCCGGACCTCGATTGGGTTGGCCTTGCTCGTTCCATGGGCGTGGAGGCAGGTCGGGCGACGACACTTGAAGAGTTGGCCGACCAACTCGGTCGCGGACTGGCAACGCCTGGGCCTTACCTCGTGGAATTGGTCATGTGAGCGCCAACGGTCGGTTCAGCGATCGGGACAATTTGGGCGACGAAATCAGCGTGAGGTAGAGCACCAAATGCATATTCTCATAATCGGCGCGGCCGGCATGATCGGTCGCAAACTCACCGAGCGGCTCCTGAATGACGGCGGGCTGAACGGCAAGCCGATCGGCAAGATGACCCTCATCGATATCGTGGCTCCTCCGGCACCTGTCGGATTTGGCGGCAGCGTCGAAGCCGTCGCAGCGGACATTTCGGCGCCGGGCGAGAGCGACAGGGCCATCCGCGAGCGTCCCGATATTATCTTCCATCTCGCAGCCGTCGTGTCCGGCGAGGCCGAAGCCGATTTCGAAAAGGGCTATCGGATCAATCTCGGCGGCACACACAATCTGCTGGAATCGATACGCAAGGCTGATCGCGACTATCATCCAAAGCTGATCTTCGCTTCGTCCGGCGCGGTCTTCGGCGCTCCATTCGGCGCTACCATTGCGGATGATTTCCACCTGACGCCGCGGACATCCTACGGGACGCAGAAGGCGATCTGCGAACTGCTGCTCGCGGACTATACACGCAGGGGCTTTGTCGACGCTGTCGGCATCCGGCTGCCGACCATCTGCGTGCGGCCAGGCAAGCCAAATGCCGCAGCCTCCGGCTTTTTTTCCGGCATCATTCGTGAGCCTCTGGCCGGGCAGGAAGCGATCCTGCCCGTGCCCGAGACCGTCACGCACACTCATGCATCGCCGCGCTCGGCAGTGGGCTTCCTGATTCATGCCGCCAGCCTTAACCGCGAGCAACTCGGCTCGAACGTCAGTCTTACCGTGCCCGGCATCAACTGCACCGTCGGCGAGCAGATCGCGGCGCTCAAGCGGATTGCCGGCGCGAGGGTCGCTGCACGCATCCGGTACGAACCCGACGAACGCATCCAACGCATCGTCGGCGTCAAGCCGCGCGTCGAGGCCAAGCGAGCGCGGGAACTGGGCTTCACCGTGGAGAACAACTTCGACGAGATCATCCTCGCCCACATCGAGGACGAACTCGGCGGAAAATTCGAAGGTTGAATGGTTTCCTCGTCCCTCTGAACGGGGATCGGGAAACAAAACGGACTGACACAGGAATCCGGAAATGGCCGACAACAACAAGAGCAGACCTCATGCCAACGGTGCCACGGCGAGGCCAGGCGAAAGCGTTGCATCCGCAGTGCAGAGTGCCGAACGAAAGAAGGCCAACCTGCGTTCCAAGCTCTGGTTCGACAATCCCGACAACCCCGGCATGACGGCGCTCTATCTGGAGCGCTATTTGAACTTCGGCCTCACGCGGGAGGAATTGCAGTCGGGCAAGCCGATCATCGGCATCGCGCAGACCGGATCCGATCTGTCGCCGTGCAATCGTCATCATCTCGAACTCGCCAAGCGTGTCCGCGACGGCATTACGGCCGCGGGTGGGCTGTGCCTCGAATTTCCGGTTCACCCGATCCAGGAAACGGGCAAGCGCCCGACAGCGTCGCTGGACCGAAACCTCGCCTATCTCGGCCTCGTCGAAGTGCTCTACGGCTATCCGCTGGATGGCGTTGTGCTGACCACGGGATGCGACAAGACCACTCCGGCCTGCATCATGGCGGCAGCCACCGTGAATATTCCCGCCATCGTCCTTTCCGGCGGACCGATGCTGAACGGCTGGTGGAAAGGCGAGCGCACCGGCTCCGGCACCATCATCTGGAAAAGCCGCGAGCGGTTCGCTGCAGGCGAGATCGGCTATGACGAGTTCATGGATATCGTTGCCTCATCCGCTCCCTCGGTGGGCCACTGCAACACGATGGGCACTGCCACCACCATGAACTCACTTGCCGAGGCGCTCGGCATGAGCCTCCCGGGTTGCGCTGCAATTCCCGCACCCTATCGCGAGCGCGGGCAGATCGCCTACGAGACGGGGAGGCGGGCGGTCGAGATGGTGTGGGCGGACCTGAAGCCCAGCGACATCCTGTCTCGGAAGGCGTTCGAAAACGCCATCGTTGTCAACTCCGCTATCGGCGGATCAACCAATGCACCCATCCACATCAATGCCATCGCCCGCCATATCGGCGTCGAGCTGAGCATCGAGGACTGGGAAAAGGTCGGCCGCAAGGTACCGTTGATCGTGAATGTGAAGCCAGCGGGGGAATATCTCAGCGAAGAATACCATCGCGCCGGTGGGGTTCCTGCTGTGGTCAACGAACTGATGAAGGGAAAGCTGGTTCACGAGGACGCGCTGACCGTCAACGGGCGCACGATAGGCGAGAATTGCGCGAACGCCAGCGTCCTGGATCACAGGGTGATTTTCCCGGTGACCAAGCCGATGCGCAAGGAAGCCGGCTTCGCAGTGCTGAAGGGCAATTTGTTCGAAAATGCGGTGATGAAGACGAGCGGAATTTCGGACGAATTTCGGTCACGTTATCTCTCGAACTCGAAGGACCCCGAAGCGTTCGAAGGCCGCGCCATCGTCTTCGAGGGTCCGGAAGACTACCACCACCGTATCGACGATCCAGAGCTGAAGATCGACGAAAACTGCATCTTGTTCATGCGGGGAACGGGACCGATCGGCTATCCGGGTGCGGCGGAGGTGGTGAACATGCAGCCGCCGGCGCTACTCATAAAAAAGGGCATACTGTCGCTGCCTTGCATCGGCGATGGCCGCCAGTCGGGTACTTCGGGCTCGCCCTCCATCCTCAATGCCTCTCCGGAAGCGGCCGCGGGTGGCGGGCTCGCCCTGCTTGAGACGAACGACCGGGTACGCATCGACCTCAAGCAGGGGACGGCGAACATCTTGATCTCGGATGAAGAGTTCGCACTGAGGCGCTCCAAGCTCGTTGAGTCCGGTGGCTTCAAGATTGCTGCAAGCCAGACGCCATGGCAGGAGATCCAGCGCGAGATGGTGGATCAGCTCGGCAGCGGCATGATTTTGAAGCCGGCGGTCAAGTACCAGAGGGTTGCCCAGTCCGGGAACGTGCCGCGCAACAATCACTGAATTGGAGAGGTCAATTGTTCGTTCGCATCGTACATCATTGGTGCAAACCAGAGCACATCGAAAACGGTCGCAGGCACATAGATGGCGTAGGGACGGCGGCAGCGTGTGCGCCTGGATTCCTGTTTCGCTTCCGGATGGAAAATCCGGAGGAGCCGTTGTTGCTCACCACATTCACCGCTTGGGCTGACCGCGGCGCCTTCGGCTCATTTCAGAATTCACAATTGCCGTCGAGCCCTTCAGCTTCCGCCGATTTCTTCGAGCGGACCCAGGACCAGGTATTCGACGTCGCCGCCACCGCCGGGCGTGTCCCGACGGCGATGGAGATTCGGGAACACGAAGCCACTGGAACGACGGCGAGGCGTTAGCTGCAAGGACGCCTGGTCAACAAGAACACACACCGGAGGACGAGATCAACAGAGCACGCGGGTGGTGGGGGCATGCACCGTTGCCAATGCATTTCAGGACTTGGGGGCCACGAAATGGCTAAGTCTGTGGACTTTGCAAATGGAATTCACAGGGATGAGTTTGAAAGCTTCATTGCAAAGGAAGTCGAACGCGTGCTGGCTCAGTACAATGAGGTCATAAAAACGCATGGTTTGATTTCGGCTGGCAACGTTGCCATCCACAATGACCTCGCCGGCCTGGCCTCGGAATTTGTTCACGTGCTCGCAGTTGAGGCTGCGCGTCGTTTCGGAACCAGTGTCGATAGCGATCAGGGGCCTCTCCCGGGGCACAAATCGAGAGCGCGCGCGAGACCCATGTTGTCGAAGCGCGCGATGGCTTTAGCGATCTCGGATCTGCGGGTATCGAAAACTGGGCGGGCCGGGTGGTCGGATCGACCTATCTGGAAAAACCCTCCGCATACCGCGATCGACATTGCATTGGTAGCAACGTCGCAACGACGTTGTTGCACTGCGAAAGGGCTCCCGGAAGCATGTCTTCCCGATGGCTCAATTCGTCGATGGCAGACCTGTTCCAGGAATACGGGACGTGCTTTCCTTGATCACCTGTCCCAGGGTGGCATGGCTTTGGTTGATCCGCCCTTCGCCCCTTCTCGATGGTCGCGTTCCCGTCGAAATGCTCAGGCAGGACTTGGTCGCGGATGTCATTTCAGCTGCACGAGGCTTCTCCACGCGCTGAAGCTGACCTGCCGAAAGTGCACTATTGCCGACAATTTGTTCGGCCGCGGAGCTGACTGCGATGTCAGTATTGATCGGCTCGCCATATGCCCTTCGATATTTTGTCGTAGCAGGCTATGGAATGGCAACTGGGCTGTCTAGGGCGGCGGCACCTACAACATCAATGAGAAGACGGATTTCAACGTCCAGCTGTCCTATGATGAGGGCAAGACCTTCGGGCTGGCGGCAAATGTCGCCTACACTGTTGTTCCGGGCCTCAAGGTTACGGCCGAGGTCGATTACCGCAACTTCGACATAGGCAACGACGCGATCGGAGGGATTCGTTCCTTCTGACAGATTGTACTCGGAGCCCGCGGCATATGCTGCGGGCACCGGATTCCTCACCCCGTTCTGCTCCTCGGCCTCAGCCGGCCGCCGGCCGCGACACCGATGCGTTGTCGTTGAGCAGTTTTCGTGCAATCGCCAGCGCCTCGTCCCGATTATTGGCCATCAACATCGGGTAACCCCAGAACTTCTCAAACATCATGGAAAAGGGCTTCATCGCAAGCCGCTTCGCGATGCTCGGCTCGATCATCACCATCGCCTTGACGAGTTTTAGCTCGCGCCGGTGCTTCTTCATCCAGAGCGATGTGCGTTTCTTTTCTTCTTGAGTGTGCTCGTGAGCAGGCGAATGGTCGCTCGGCTCGCTCATCAGAATGAAGGTTTCACCGCGACGCAACAGTTCTTCGAAGACAGTGAACACCGCGTCGGCGTCGGACGGACCCGTAGCAGCTACATTGCGCATCCACACCAGTGGAAATTCGGATGTGTCCAAGACCATGACGCAACTCCAATAGAAAAGACGAGCTCGATGGAAAATTGTGGCTCGAGCCCAGGCCATTTGCTGGACAGAGTAGATACCGAGGGCTGCGGCGTCATTGCGCAAGTTAGCCACAATATGTATCAATCCGGCCACGTTCGCGTACCCGAAAGAGGCTTTGCATGCATCTCGACGTCGGCATCGATTTGGCTGCGCATGTCGATACTGTTCCCCGTGATCTCATCGCGGTCAGCTTTGCCGGCAACATGGAGAGATGGGAGCGATCCCGACGGCATAGCCATCAGAAGGCACAACTGCTCTACACGGTCCGCGGGATCATCAATTGCGAAGTCGACGACGGCATCTGGATTGTGCCACCGCGGTGCGCGGTATGGATTCCCGGGGGGTTGCCGCATACCGCCTTCGGCGTGGGCGATATCGAGTGCTTCTGCATCTTTGTCGAGCCCAGGGCGACCGCGAACCTTCCGCTTGAATGCTGCACGATCGCCGTATCGAGTCTTCTGCGACAATTGCTGGTCCGGGTAGTGGACCTCCCGGAACTCTATGAGGTTGAGGGTCATGACGGCCGCCTCGTCTCCGTCGTCCTCGACGAGCTCGCAGCTGCACCGATCGAGAATCTCCGACTTCCGATCCCCGAGGATCCGCGACTGAAGAAGCTCGCGGAGCTATTGCTGGCTAACCCAGCGGATCGCGCGACGCTTGGCGTATGGGCCGCGCGCGTCGCGCTTAGTGAACGTAGCCTCAGCCGCATGTTGATGGAGGAGATCGGCATGAGTTTTGGCCGCTGGCGTCGGCAACTGCATGTGATCCTTGCCCTCCAGCGCCTGACGGCCGGCGAGAGCGTGCAAACTGTTGCTCACGATCTGGGCTACGAAAGCGCGAGCAGCTTTGTCGTGATGTTTCGTAAGGTGCTCGGCAAGCCTCCGGGTCGCTACCTGCTCGAGCAGCAGAAGCAGGTCTGAACCAGTCTGCGAGTAGCCATAGGGTTTCAACCTCGTGGCACGTAGGGATGACCATAATTTTAGATCAATGCCGGGCGCTTCGACCGGTGATCCTGAACTGTTTGGCGGGATTGAAACATCTGCTGGCCGTATGGCGCAGTGACGCCAAAGCCCATTTGGGTCTACCATCTCCCGCAAGTTTGACGCGAGCCGATGGGTTTGGCGATTTCCGCGCTGCTCTCCGATGCATCACAGATTGGGGCAGCGTATTTCTTCTCCTGTCCGTTGCGGCTCCGGCGTGGACTGAAACTCCGAAATGCCTCGGCGCAATGGAAGGATGAACAGTGATAATTAACCTATCGGGAAAGAAGGCCGTGGTCAGCGCATCGACCGCCGGTATCGGTTTGGCGATAGCGAAGGGGTTGGCGGCGAGTGAAGCCGAAGTTGTTCTCAACGGCAGAACCCGGGAGAGCGTTGACCGGGCGCTGAATGATATCCGACGGAGCTACGCGAATGCGAAGGTGACGGGCTTTGCTGGAGATCTAGCAATACCGCAGACGTGCGAGAAAATGCTGGCCGAACATCCAAACTGCGATATCCTTGTGAACTGCCTTGGCATCTACGCTCTTCAAGATTTCTTCGACATCGACGACACGGAATGGGAGCGCTTCTTCCAGTCGAATGTCATGTCCGGCGTGCGGTTGGCGCGTGGGTATTTGCCGAGAATGGTGGCAAAGGGTTGGGGAAGAGTGGTCTTCATCTCGTCCGAGTCGGCCTTGAACATTCCGCCGGAAATGATCCACTACGGCTTCACCAAAACCGCGCAGCTAGCCATTTCGCGCGGCCTTGCCAAACGGATGGCCGGCACTGGCGTGACCGTCAATTCCGTCCTGCCGGGACCTACCTTGTCGGACGGGGTCGCATCGATGCTCAAGGAGACAGCATCCGCGCAAGGCAAATCCCTTGAGGAGGTCGCAACCGAGTTTGTGTGGCAGCATCGTCCGAGCTCCGTGATCCAGCGCGCAGCGACCGTCGAGGAAGTCGCAAACATGGTCGTGTATGTTTGTTCGACGCAGGCATCTGCGACAACAGGCGCGGCGCTTCGTGTCGACGGCGGCGTCGTCGATACCATTTGATCATCTCGCGACGGCTTGGCGGTCTTACTGTACGGGCCTCCGAGCTCATCGCACGCCCAATGGGCGAAGATGGAACCGCATTGTCTGGGTAAGCCGGTAGACCCCGGACGAAGTGGAGGCGACAACCGGCGCTTCATTGAGGCGGTTCTATGGATCGCGCGCGCGGGAAGCCCGTGGCGTGACCTGCCGGCCTTTTTCTCTCGATGAATCTCAACAGGCCTTAGAAGACGATGCGAACAACCGGGCCTGTTCCCGGACAGAAACGCGTGCGTGGTGGGAATATCATACGTTTTCCGAGACATGCAGATCGAAAGGTAGCACTACCGGGACAGATGCCTCCTGACGAGATTGAGTTGCCGCTAGCGCCATCGCGGCAACGACCGTCTGCGACAGGTTTTGTATCGGATGAGAGATTACCAGCTTGAGCACGCCATCGATTAATCCCGTTCGCGTCTCTGCCGTCAGGTCGTGACCGACGGTGATGATGCGCTGGAAATCCGGCTGTTCCCGCAAAGCCTGCATGACGCCGCGAATGCCACCGCCAGCGACGTAGAGGCCGACGAGATCAGGGTTCCTCGCAAACAGCTCGCGAGTGATTTCTGCCGAGTAGCGCGAATCCTCAAGGCTGGCGAGTGGCTCGATCAACGAGAAATCTGATGCGTGCTCGCGGAAATACGAGCGAAAGCCCATCTCGTTCTGCTCCTGGCAGCGATAGCGATGGCTGCCGACCAGGATGCCGACCTTGCCGGGCTTGTTGCACAATCCCGAAATAGCCCAAGCGGCAGTCCTGCCGACCTTGAAATTGTCGAGGCCGACATAGCCAATCCGGTTTTGCGCGGACAGTTCCGAGATCAGGGCAAAGACCGGGACACCGCGTTCAGCGAAGCCGTCGACCGCCCGTGAGACATGCGGATGGTCGGCGGTAACCACCGCGAGCGCATCGACGCTTTTGGCCAACTGGTTCATCTGCTCGGCGATCGCGGCAGGATCAAGGTTGTCGACAAAGACGACGCGCGGCGTTCCCTGGATGAGTGGGTTGGCTCTGGTCTCCTCAGCCAACGCGTGGCCGAGATCCTGATAAAACAGCCGCCAAGGCTGCTGTAGCAGGAAGCCGAGGGTCTTGGCAGGGCGCTCCGGCCCGATTCGTTTGCGGATCAGGCCGGCTGCATGAAAGCCAATCTCTTCGGCAGCACTAAGTACGCGCTCGGCCTTGTCACGGCGCACAGGATCGCGGCCGTTGAGCACGCGATCGACGGTCGAGATGCTGACCCCGGCCTGCCGTGCCAGATCGGCAATGGTTGGACGCCGCGTAGAGAATTTGCCAGAATCTTTCAAATCGCAAGCCAGTGAATTTGAAGCATTTGAAAGAAAGTATTTCAGATAGCTGATATTGCAAGCGGCAATCGTGTATGCTCCTGGCATCAGATCCGATCGAAGCCTTTGACATAGGCGCATCCTCGAACGGCCAGCGAGAGGTAGCCCGGTAACCGCCACGATCCGGCCGGCAATCCGGGATCGGAACCGGCAATGCTGTCGCCAAGGACATTAGGCTGGCCAAGATGATGATCGAGAGGGACATAGCGCCCGACGTGAACCTGCTCACGGACCCAAATTTTGGTTTGAAGACCCTCCTCAAATGGCTGATCGATTGCACGTGGCTCCGCGAGCCCAAGAAAGGACGATATGGCAGACAAGAACTTCATCCTGACGCTCACTTGCGAGGACAGGCCTGGCATCGTGGCGGAGGTCACCCGCGAGCTGGCGTTGATCGGTGCGAACATCGCCGAGTCCGCCCAGTTCTGGGATCGTCAGACCAATCGTTTCTTCCTGAGAATAGCGTTCACGGTGACTGACCGCGTCGGCAACGAGGACATCAAGCGTGTGTTGCGCCCGGCCTCGGATCGCTTCGCCATGACTATGTCGATATCTGATATCGACAGGCGTCCTAAGGTGATCCTTATGGTATCGAAATTCGACCACGCAATGCTGCACCTGCTCTACCAGATCCGGGTCGGTTGGCTCGACGCCGAGGTCGTTGGGATAGTCTCAAATCATGAAAATGCGCGTCGTACAGCGGAGATCGAAAACATCCCGTTTCATCTGTGGAAAGTGACCAAGGAGAACAAACCGGACCAAGAGGCAAAACTGCTCCAGCTGACAAATGAGACCGGTGCAGAGTTGGTGGTATTGGCTCGATACATGCAGGTCTTTTCAAATGAGCTTTCAGGCCGCCTCTTTGGCAGGGCGATCAACATTCACCACTCATTCTTACCCAGCTTTAAAGGTGCCAGACCCTACCACCAAGCGCATGACCGCGGCGTGAAATTGATCGGCGCGACCGCCCACTATGTGACCCCGGATCTCGACGAAGGACCGATCATCGAGCAGGAAACCGAGCGGGTCACGCACTCTATGACGGCCGACGACTTTGTGGCGGCAGGTCGTGACATCGAGTCGCGCGTGCTCGCCCGCGCCGTGAAGATGCATCTGGAGCGCCGCGTAATGCTGAGCGGGCACAAGACCGTCGTATTTGCCTAGTGCGCGACGTGCCGAAATCGCGGTCCGAGCCGCTGGTCATAGCGAACGGAAACCAACCCGACCACCAAATGCGATAGACGTGGATTGGAACCGATGACGCCTTTCGAACATCTGCCTGCCCGGTCAGCGCTGCCGCCTGATAGGTCATCTGATTTCGTGGCTATAAGAATCGGTATTGCCCGAGGGATGTCAAACTCCCTGGCAAACTTCATGATCTGGCGCGGCTGGCATTTGAGAATCCTGACCTGCTGGCGTTTAGGAATGGCCGAAAACTTGCGTCGGCCGCAGGCATGAGCGCTTCGGCAGTGTCGCGCCTTGCCAAAGCCTTCGGATTTGCGCGTACGGCCGACCTGCGCACTGTGTTTGTCGCGCATATCGTTTCGCGCCGAGGGCAGGCAAGCTGACACAAAATTCGTGGCCCTCGTTGGAAATGGAATGGATGATAATGGTGTAAGCAACGGTTTTTGCGTAATCATATATCTGACAGACCGGCTGCGTAATGCAGCTCAAGCTTTCCGGCCCCTAGAGAAAGGGACCCATCGATTGATTCAGTCTTTGGCCAAGCCAAGGGGATCAGGTCCGGCTTGACCTGGCTTCCCCGCAGCGCCGCTCCATAGAGTCTGCGACTTTTGGAATGGAGGAGACTTGGCTCTAGGCTAGTCGAGCTCAGATCACCGGAGGGTTTCATCTCCAACCCGACCTTTTTCGATATCGCCAGCCGGGCCGGCGTCGGCACCGCTACAGTTGAACGCGTGCTGAACGGCAGGGGAGGGGTTCGGCCCGAAACAGTCGAAAAGGTGGTCGCCGCGGCGCGAGCTCTCGACTACCAGCGCCGGCTGCCCGAAGCCCACCGCGGCATCTTGCGCATTGAGGTGCTGCTGGTCCGACCTGAGACCACCTTCTTTGCCCGTCTGTCGGCAGCATTCGAACGGATTGCGGCATCGCTCGACAAATCCATCATGGTTCAGCGGACGTTTTTGCCGGAAGACCGGCCCGAGGCTATCGCGCAGCGGATCCTCGAGCCCGGTATTCGGCGATCTGGTCTCATCCTGGCGGTCCCGGACCATCCGTCCATTGGCGAAGCGCTGGCGCAGGTCGAATCGCGCGGAATGCCTGCAGTGCAGATTGTCACGCGCATAGCGGGCTCCAGGGCAGAGTATATCGGCATCGATAATTATGCTGCGGGACGCATGGCGGCGCATCTTCTGAGCCACATGCAGAGACGCGGCGGCACTGTCGTGGGTATCTGCCACAGCCACATTTACCAGGTTCATCGCGACCGTATTCGCGGCTTCTCCGATTATCTTGGAGAACACCCGCGGGGAGATTTTCTGTTCGCTGAAGTGCTGTTCGGTGGCGATGAAGACACGCGCAGCGCGATGATGCTCCGGGAAACCTTGCAGCAGCGTCCGGATCTTGTCGGCCTTTACAATGCGGGCGGCGCCAATGGCGCTCTCAACGACGTGTTGCGCCGCCATGCCCGTGATCGCGACATCTTTTTTGTCGGGCACGAGCTCACCGAAAAGAGCTCTCAAGCCCTTCGCGACGGAACTATGGACGTGGTGTTTGACCAGGCGCCGGAGGCACAGGCTCGGCGCTCTATCGACCTTGTTCTGTCCAGGCTTGGGATTCACGACCTTCCGATCGAGAACCCGCCGATTCGATTCATAACCTTCACCGCCGAGAACATTTGATCTGATCTGATCAAAGAACTGACGGCCTTCCTTTCGGAGCGATGTTACTCTGAATGAACAAGGGCATTTAGTTCTGGCCGTGGGAAGGATATGGCCGAGATTGTAAACAGGGATGCCCGGTGACAGAGGTGATTTCCTACCTGCGAGGCCCCGCCATGGACGATCTCAAATACGGCACGCGCAACAAGAGGGGCGACTGGGCTCCGAGCGAACCGGCAGGCACCGCGCCGCTGTTCGCCTTTCCGCCGCGTCCGCTGGCGCTGCTGAAATGGCTGCCGCACTATTTCCTGCCCTACAATCTGCTGTTCGCGCTCTCGGCGGTCGCGTGGTGGCACTACGTGCTGCCCGACGTCGAGGTCATGAAGACGCTGAGCGTCGGATGGATCCTCAGGCTCTTCCTCGTCAACTGCGCGGCGCTGCTTGTCTTCTTCGGCGTCTTCGAGCTCCGGCTCTACATTTTGAGAGCCCAGGGCAATCGCTTCAAATACAACGGCAAATGGCCCTCGGAGCAGAAGAGCAAGGCTTTCTTCTTCGAGAACCAGAACCTCGACAACATGCTGCGTACCTTCGGCACCGGCATGCCGATCTGGACGGCGATCGAGGTCGCGATCCTCTACGCCTATGCCAATGGCTACGTGCCGTGGCTGACAGTCGCCGAGCACCCCGTCTACCTGTTTTGCCTGGCGCTGGTGGTGCCAATCATCCACGAGACGCATTTCTTCCTGCTGCACCGGGCAATCCACTGGCCGCCGCTCTACAAATGGGTGCATTCGGTGCACCACAATTCGGTGAACCCGTCGCCGTGGTCGTCACTGTCGATGCATCCGGTCGAGCAGCTCGGCTATCTCGGCGTTGCACTCTGGCACCTGGTCATCCCGTCCAACCCCATCCTTGCGCTCTACCAGCTCCACTACGCCGGCTTCGGCGCCATTCCCGGTCATGTCGGCTTCGACAAGGTCGAACTCGGCGAGGACACCAGCATCGATAGCCACGCCTACATCCATTACCTCCATCACAAATATTTCGAGGTGAACTACGGCGACGGCCTCATCCCGTTCGACCGATGGTTGGGCACTTTCCACGACGGCAGCAAGGAAGGCGAGGCCCGCATGCAGGCCCGCTACGAGAAGATGAAGGCGCGCGCAAACGCAGCCGCCACAGGGAAGGGCTGAGTCGCCTCTGGTGGTTAAACCGCTCCCGTATCGTATAGGGCTCCAGGAAGGCCAAAGATCTTCGTTGGAGGATGGACTGCAGCCTCGATGATCGAGCAGGAGGGCGCACGCCGCTTCGACCAATGCCGAAGCTTCCGGCGCCTTCGACTGCCGTGTCGGTGAGGCTCGCCCCCTGGACTAACCAGAAAACGTCGAAGACAGTGACGTCTCGTCGGAGTGGCCCACTAAATTGCCTTGGCAACGGCAATTCGCCGGTTTTGATCAAATCTAATCAAGATCTAAGTTGCCGCTGCCCGGCCGCCCGTTCATCATTGCGCGGGTAATGCCCATAGCGCGCCACAGAGGAGATGCACGGAAATGCATCGGCGACGCGCCCGAAGCGACCTGGAGGAGACTCGCAGTCAATCCGCGGCGTGCGCGGAGGATATTGATACCCCTCCTGATTCAACGCCGGTCCAGGGAGGCTTGGGCGGTGACCGTCGGCTCCATTAGCGTCGGCACAACCCAACAGGGGAGGAAGTTCAATATGTCATTTAATAAGCAAGCGCGCCGGCCTGGCGCTTTCAAGCCTCGCACGGCAGCCGTAACCGCTCTGTCGGCGGCATTCATCGCAATCGCATTGCCGGCCGCTGCCAGCGAGTATCGCTTCAATTACGTTATGCATTCCAACACCGGGCAGCCGTTCTGGGGCGCGGTCAATCGCGGCATGCAGGACGCCTGCAAGCAGCTGAACGTCGACTGCCAGATGCTCTTCCTCGACAAGGACGGCGACATCGCCCAAGAAAAAACCAACCTCGACGCCTCAATCGCCCAGCACGTCGACGGCATTGTCACGACCATCATCAACGACGACGTCATGGACGAGTCGGTCGCTGATGCGATCAAGCAGGGCATTCCGGTTATCGCCGCCAACGTCGACGACAGCAAACACGGCGCAGGCAATGCGCGGCTCTCGTTCATCGGCCAGGACCTCGAACAGGCCGGCTACGACCTCGCCGCCGAGATGGCGAAGTCCTTTCCGGATGACGATGTCCAAGTCGTGGTAAACGGCGTCGATCTAGCCCAAGCCTGGGCCGCCCAGCGTACTCATGGTATTGAGCGCTTTCTCCAGGACTACAAGAAGATCCATAAGGGCAATGTGACTTGGGAAGTGATCGAGGCGACCTACGACACGCCGACCGAGCAGAGCCGAATTTCGGCATATGCTCAGTCCAATCCGAACCTTACGGCGGTCATCGATGTTGCCAATGCCTTCCCGGCGGCTCTGGCCATGCAGGACCTTGGTTACGCGGCAGGAAAGGTGAAAGTAGGTGGCTTCGACCTGGTTCCGCCGGTCATGGACGCCATCAAGTCCGGTTATCAGCAGGTGGCCGTTGACCAGCAGCCCTATCTGCAGGGCTATCTGCCGATCGTCCAGCTTTTCATGATGAAAAAATACAATCTCGGTCCGTGGGATGTGAACACAGGCAAAGCGATGGTGACCAAGGACAATATCGACGCCATTGAGGCCCTCTCCAAGGAAGGCATCCGGTGAACACCGCGCCGGGCGTCCCCGGACGCAGGAAAGACGCTGGCGGCCAGGCCGCCAGCATTCTTCATGCATCGCAGCTTTCATCGGGTTTGAAGCCCACTTCTCGGAAGTCGCTTTGGTCAAAGGCGATCTCAAAGCCCGAGTTTAGCGCCTTTTTGATGCTGGTCGCGGTGTTCGCAGCCTTTCAGCTCTACACCGGGTTTTTCCTGTCCTATGCGAACACTCGGCTTTTGCTGACGATCCTTCCCGAGCTGGGCATCGTGGTGCTTGGCGTAACGATCTTGATGATTGCAGGCGAATTCGATCTGTCGGTCGGCTCCGTTTTCGCCCTGGTGCCGATGACCCTGCATGCGCTGACGGCGCGGTATGGCGTTGATCCGTATTTGGCCCTCGTCCTGGTCCTCGGGCTGGCGCTGCTGGTCGGCTATATCAACGGGGCGGTGACGCTGTCACTAGGCATCCCCTCTTTCATCACCACGCTTGGCATGCTGTTCGTTGCCCGTTCCATGTCGATTGTGGCGGTTGGTGGAAACCCCCTTGCGTTGGCAGATTATCCATTCGGCGACGTGCTCGTCGTTAATTTCGGATACATTCGCGCTTCGCTCATCTGGTACGTAGGGCTGGCGGTGGTTCTTGGCGTCTGGCTCCATGCCAGCGATTTCGGCAACTGGATTTTCGCGACCGGTGGCCAAGCCCAAGCGGCGAAGGATCTCGGCATCAACACGCGCCGCGTGAAGATCACCGCTTTCATGCTCTGCTCGCTGCTTGCTGGACTGGCCGGCATCATTCAGATGCTCCGCACCAAGGCTCCGCTGCCTTCGATGGGCACAGGCCTCGAGCTTGAAGTCATCGCTGGTGCGGTGATTGGCGGCACAGCCCTCACTGGCGGCGTTGGCTCGATTATCGGGGCGATCATTGGCGCGATCCTGATCCGATCGATCGACAACGGGCTGGTCATGTCGCGCGTCAATGCCGAGTGGTTCCGAACCGCCCTGGGTGTCCTGATTGTTGTGTCGGTGGTGCTCAACGTCAAAGCAGGGCAATTCTTCAGCAGGAGGCGGTAATGAGCGTCAACGTACTTTCGACGGCCGCCGCGGCTGTCGCCGCTCGCGGCACTCCACTCATCGCCGCGCGCGGCATTTCCAAATGGTACGGTGCCGTCAATGCCCTTAAGCCAACCGACTTTCACGTCGGGCGAAACGAGATTGTTGGCCTGGTTGGAGACAACGGTGCCGGCAAATCGACCCTTATCAAGATCTTAGCGGGCGCACACAAGCCTACCGAGGGTCATATTGAGGTCGACGGTAAGCCCGTTGTCTTGAACTCGACCCGGGATGCCATGCGACTCGGGATCGAGACCATCTATCAATACAACGCGATGATTCCGCAGATGAGCATTGCGCGGAACATCTTTATCGGCCGTGAGCCAATCCGTTTCAGCCTTGGCCCATTGCGGATCATGGATTTCGACCGGATGAGCCGGGAGGCGATGAAATCCGTTGAAACGCTGGATCTTGGCCTGCGTGACGCTGATACCCCGGTGAGCGACCTCTCAGGTGGCCAGCGGCAGGCTGTGGTTATCGCCCGAGCGATGCACTTCAAGTCCAAGGTGCTGATCCTGGACGAGCCGACCAACCACCTGTCAGTCAAGGAGACCAACAAGGTTCTGGACCAGACCGCCCGCCTTAAGGAGCAAAATATCTCGGCCGTGTTCATTTCGCACAACATGCATCACGTGCATGCCATGTCGGACCGCATCGTCGCGATGGCGCGCGGCCATAAGATTGCTGAGATGGCCAAAGACGAGGTCACGGTCGAAGACCTGCATCGGATCCTCGGCGAGAGCTGAGCAGTTAGGGTACGGCGGAAGCGCCGCACCCTCAGATATTTCTCGCATATTCGGGAGAAGAGTGGTGAAGCGTCCATCGGTCTACGATCTGCTGCAGCAAAAGGGCACGCGCAAGTTCCTCGAAATGCATATCGACGACGAACTCGAGGCAGCGGCCGCGGAAGAGGCTGGCATCGACATCTTCACCTGTGAGGTCGGCGACATGCTGTCCCGGATCAGGGCTGCAGCACCGGGGGTATTCATCCAGGCGGGTTCGGTTCAGGGGTCGATCTGCGGTCCTTCCGACGGAATCCGAGAGGGTTTTAAGGCCTTGGAGATGGGGGCGGACGCGGTCTATTTCGCTGGCAGCCTGCCAATCGTCGAAGCCATGGCCAAGGAAGGAATCCCTGTGACGGGCCACATCGGGTTGGTGCCCCGTTGGTCGACATGGACAAATTATCGGGCGATCGGCAAGACGCCGGAGGAGGCGGCAGCCGTTTACCACAAGATGAAGGCGCTTGAGAGCGCCGGGGCCTGGGCTGTGGAGGTCGAGGTCGTGCCGGTCAAGCTTGCCGATTTCCTGACGCGCAACACCCATATGATCACCGAGGGCATGGGCTGTGGCGACGTCTGCGATACCCAATACCTCTTTTCGTCGGATGTCCTAGGCACCAACAAAGGCCACTATCCTCGTCACTCAAAAAAATACGCGGACATTCCGGCCGCACTCGAAGCGGTCCAGCGACTGCGCGTGGATGCGTTCAGGGCGTTCGCGGATGACGTGGCTCAACTTCGGTATCCTGAGCGCAAGCACGAAGTGGATATCGACGATACGAGCTTCGCGCAGTTCCAGGAGCTAATAGGCGAGTAAGCTGTGCCCCAGCTTTCACAGAGGCTTATGCCGCCCGAATGCCCCGTTAGGGCTACCAGTCAACCGGTAGAGCAGGGGAGACCTCGATGGCGTGCCGATCTGAAGGTAGCGATTGGCAGACGTGACATTGTATATCCTCCGGCCCACCATACTCAAAAATATCAAAAGGAACATCAAAGGCTTATTCGAAGGCCTGACGGGCGAATTCATTTTTCTCGGCTAAGCTCCCGGCCTTCGAAAGAAAACATTTTGGGCCTTTGCGCTACAAATCTCCTTCTCATCGGAGACACACGTCGCCACCTAATACAGGAATTCTGGTGTCAAAAGGTCGCTCAGCGATTCTTGCACGAACCACCCGCTAACTGATTGTTTTTGTCGAAAAGTCGACGTCGCTCCGGGCCTACCATTATCGTTATTTTTCAATAACTTGGAGGTGTTTAATGGCTCGGTTAGCCAAACCAAAACTGGCTAACCTCCGTGGATCCCATTGAATTCATTGATTTATGATGGGCCCCGATGGAGCAACCGATCCACTCGCTGGCAAGTCACCAAATTGTGAAATCGAGCGAATGTCGGCATCGGTGGTTTCTGTAATCGAGCATTTTTCATCAATCACTATTTCATGCTGTCCTGCCACGGGGCTCTGGCTTCTGTATCTGTTGCGGGGGCATCGGTGATTATCGCCACAGCCCACAAAGCGGCGAGAATTTGATGGTGTCGGGCGCCACCTTTGGCTGTGCGTGCCTGCAGGTTTGCGCCTGTCGGGCCAAGGGTTGGTATGGGGGCGATGTTCGCGCGCCTTTGCCTCGCGGTATCGTTCGTGTCACGGAATCCACCAATGTCGCCGCCGCAAAGCATCGTAGCCATACCAAACGTCACGGTAGATGCTTGATAGCGCAATGACGGTACATCAGATTGCTCTATGGCAACCGAACTACCATTACAGAAGATGGATCAGGTATTTATTCTTCGCAGTGTCGCTGTTGCTTTGCACTGCGGCCACGGCAGAGCAGGCCTCTCGGCAACGGGCAGAAAGCTGCCCGACTAACCAATTGATAGATGACAAAGAAATCTGGGGGAAATTCGCCTCCAATGACGAGGCGACAGAATTTGCCAGACGTAAATTCCTGGCCCTTGGCGCGGAAGGGTTCACAAAGTGGCTATCGTGTCAGAGTTTTGATGTACGCGTTAGTCCAGGCCTCGGCGCGACAACGAATATTCATGCAACTTTCATACCGCGCCGCGGAGATGAAGGTCTTTGGGTTCCTAGGGGGTTTACTACTGGCTTATGCCGCCAGCGTATCACTACATCGAAGTACATATCGAAAATGGACGATTGATAGACATTACTACGACCGCCATCAGCGAATAGAGGGTAAAAATGCCGATCCCGAAGATCAGTAAGTTGTACCTCTCGGTCACTCAGATATCGGGGTTACCGGTAGATTTTTTTGGGCATTCACAAATTGTCGCACAGGGCTCTGCGTCTCATTTTTATGAAACAGAGGTACAGCCGTCGAATGGATTTTTTAGCGACTGGCGTGTGTACATGGACGGGATTAGGGAATTTGGATCATCAACCAACCCGATGATCTTGCACGATGCGGCCGTCGACAAACGCCCCTGGGCAAGTGCTCCAACCTGGCCAATGCGGCTGGATCGAATGCGCCGCCGCCCGGTGGCGCTGTCAGCAACAGAATTCCGTCAGCCTCGCGGAGCAGCGGAGAAATCTGCGTCGCGGTTGCCGGTACTCTTGCTCAATCGATAGCGTCATGGCGTTTAATCACCAGCGCTGATGCACGTAGGGCTTGATGTCCTGCTCGTAGATATCCCGGATCTTGCCCATGATGTCGGCGGACAAGGGCGCAAGATTTGCGGCTTCGGCATTGGAGCGGGCCTGCGCCGGATTGCGCGCGCCTGGGATGACCACCGTGACCGCGTCGAACATCAGGATCCAGCGCAGGGCAAATTTTGCCATCGTCGTGTCGCCCGAAACAAGCGGCCGGATGCGCTCGACCGCCGCCAGCCCGACTTCATAGGGCACGCCGGAGAAGGTCTCGCCAACGTCGAAGGCCTCGCCTTTGCGGTTGAATTTGCGGTGGTCATTGTCCTCGAATGTGGTGTCGGCCTTGAATTTGCCTGACAGCAGCCCGCTCGCCAGCGGCACGCGGGCGATGATCGCCACATCGTTCTTCTTGGCCAGGTCGAAGAACAATTCCGAGGGCCGCTGCCGGAAGGCGTTGAAGATGATCTGCACGCTGACGACGCCGGGATATTCCATCGCCTTCAGCGCCTCTTCCACGCGCTCGACGCTGACGCCGTAGTTGCGGATCTTGCCTTGCTCGACGAGCCGGCCGAGCCGCTCGATCACTTCCGGATGATAGTAGAGGTCGGTCAGCGGGCAATGCAGCTGCACGAGATCGAGCGTGTCGGCCTCGAGATATCTGAGGCTGCGGTCGACCCAGTCAGTCAGGTTCTTCTGGCTGAAACCCTCGACAGTCTGCGCCGGCAGACGTTTTCCGGCCTTGGTGGCGATGAACGGCCGCTCGCCGCCGCGCTCCTTCATCACCCTTGCAATAAGTTTTTCGGAATGGCCGTCACCATAGACGTCGGCGGTATCGATGAAGGTGACGCCGGCATCGAGTGCAGCATGCAGGGCGGCCACGGCATCGTCGTCATTGACCTCGCCCCAGGCAGCGCCGATCGCCCATGAGCCAAAGCCGATCTCGCTGACGTCGCGGCCGGTGCGGCCGAATTTCCGTGACTGCATGTCCTGTTCCTCGCTCCGGCCCGTGTGCCGATTCGCATCCTGCCCGCGGCACTTGATCAAAATCATAACGCGATTGACATCCGCGGCCGTTGGATTTACCAGATAACAGGGTTGTATGACAACCCGGTAAGACTGCAATGATTTGGAGTCGGGAGGATCTCAAGTTGAAAACCGTTCTGAAAATGGGCGCGTCGGCAGCACTTTGCCTTGGCGCGCTTGCCTATCCTGCGTTCGCGCAGGACGCGGACAATATCGTCAAGATCGGTGTGGTCGCGGCTGAATCGGGTTCATTTGTTTCGGCCGGCCATACCTTGCCGGCAGGCGTCGGGCTTGCCGTCAAACAGATCAATGACACCGGCGGCATCAAGGTCGGCGGCAAGACCTACAAGCTGGAAATGGTCAAGCGCGACGACCGCACCGACATTGCGACCGCCATCGCCGCCATCCAGGAACTGGTGCGTGACGTGAAGGTGCAGGCGATCTTCGGATCGGAGACGCATGACTTCACGCTGGCTATGGCCAAGATCACGCAGCCGGCCAAGATCATCCATTTCGCCGGCAATTCGACGCTGGCGAAAATCCTCAACCCGGACTCGGTCAAGTCGGGTGGTGAGGATCACTATCTCTTCCAGTCCGAGCCGCAGGAGTTCCAGCGGTCCGGATCGACGGCGCGTGGCGTGCTCACGCTGCTCGAGCCGCTGCTCGGCTATAAGCCGAAGAAGTCGGTGATGATCGTCGGCAATGACGCCACCGGCCAGTTCCTGTCATCCTATTATTTCAAGGCGCTGAAGGCGGAAGGGCAGGACGTTCCCGACATCATCTTTTATCCGCCCGATACGACCGACTTCTCGCCGTTCCTGACCCGCGCCAAGAGCCTCAATCCGGATATCATCCACTTCTGGTACAATGGCGATTCAACGTTGACGGCGCTGCCGCAGGCGCTCGAACTGGGTGCCGCCAAGAGCTATTTCCTGTTCGGCGTCGACCCCGGCATCTGGAAGGAGAAGGCGCTGACGGCCGACGTACCGGTGGCCATGAGCTGCGTGCCCGTCTGCTGGGGCGAGTCGTCCAACCCGAAAGCCAAGGCCTATTTCGACGCCTATTTCGCGGCCGGCGCTCCGCACGGCGTGACCTCGTCGGTGTCGCTGCTCTACCACGACTATGTCCACTTCCTCGCCGAAGCATGGGAAAAGGCCGGCAGCTTCGACCCGGACAAGACGGTCGAAGCGCTGCTGACGCTGCACCATCAGGGCGTGGTCTCGGATGACCTGACTTTCAATCCAACCCATCAGGTCACCCATGCCACCGAGGTCTGCGCCGCGGCACCAGGCGGCGACATCTCCTGCTCCATGCAGCAGCCGCCGGCTGAGGCACCGAAGAGCTGATCTCCGGAACTGATCCTTGTATTGGCGGCGCCATTCGCGCCGCCAATACCATCCTTCTTGAACACAGACAGGTCCGGATCGCCGGCCATCACGTCAACAGCGGATGCAAGCCGTGGACATTTTCATCCAGCAGATCCTCAACGGGCTGTCGATCGCCAGCGTCATTACGCTGATCGCCGTTGGTGTGACGCTGATCTTTGGCCTGACCGGCATCATCAACTTCGCCCATGGCGAATTCCTGATGATCGGCGGCATCGTCACCTGGCTTGCCGTCAGCGCCGGCCTCGGCTTCCCGCTGGCGGTCGTGCTGGCGATACTGGCGGTCGGGCTGATGGGTTACGTGCTGGAGCGCGGCATTTTCCGCTTCACGCTGGAACGGCCGACCAACGGCTTCATCGTTTCGCTAGGCCTCATCGTCGTCCTGCAGCATGTCGTCGTGCTGTTCTGGAACCCGAACCAGAAAAGCATCCCGCGTCCGCTGACCACGGTCTGGGATGTTGGCGGCGTGCGCATCGCTTCGGTTCGCGTCATGGTCGTCATGATCACCATCGTGGTGGTGGCGTTGAGTTTCCGGATGATAACAGCCAGCCGCTACGGCCGGGCGTTGCGGGCCAGCGTCGAGGACCGCGATACCGCGGCATTGATGGGCATTCCGGTGCGCCGCTATATCACGGGGGTCTTTGTGCTTGGCAGTGCGCTGGCCGGGCTCGGCGGCGCCTTGCTGATCGCGCTGTTTCCGATCACGCCTTTCATTGGCGGCACCATGGTGATGAAGGGCTTCGCCGTGGCGCTGATCGGCGGGCTCGGCAACATTTACGGCGCCGTTGCCGCCGGCCTTATCCTCGGCATCGTCGAAGGATTCAGCGCCGGTTACGGCTTCTCGCAATGGACCGATGCCTACCCCTTCGTGCTGATGATCCTGGTGCTGCTCTTTTGTCCGCACGGCCTCTTCGGCGGCACCAGCGGGCCCAGGATGGCATCATGAATAACGGCGCTGAGCCGCAAGGCAGACATTCCACGAATTCCGCCGTCCCGGCCTTGCGATCCCTGCTGCCGGTGCTGGTTGTCCTGACATTGATCGCCCTTGTGCCGCTGCTCTCGCCGAGCAACCGCTTCCTGTCGCTAGCGATCTCGGCCGGCATAAATGTCATTGCGCTTTACGGGCTTTCGGTGCTGTTCGGCCAGACGGGCATCCTGTCGATGGGCCATGCCGCACTTGTCGGCGTCGGCGCCTACACAGCGGCGATCCTGGCGCGCGACTTCGGAATCGGCTTCTGGCTGGCGCTGCCGGCCGCCGCGCTCACCAGCGCCGTGTTCGCGATGATCGTCGGCATTCCGTCGCTGCGGGTCGGCGGCCATCACTTCGTCATCATGACCTTCGCCTTCGGGCAACTGCTCGCCATCGTGCTCACCAATGGCGGCGACTACACCGGCGCTGCAACAGGGCTCGATATCGTTGGCCCCGTCACCCTGTTTGGCGCCGATATGGGCGACCTGACACGCTACTACCTGATGGTGGTGGCTTTCGTCGCCATCGCGGCAGTGGCGAGCTGGGCGATCATCAACTCGCCCTACGGCCGCACGCTGCGCGCCATCAGAGAGAACGAAAAGCTTGCGGCCTCACTCGGCATCAATGTCGGCGGCCACAAGATCGGCGCCTTCGTCGTCAGCGGCATCTTTGCCGGCATCTCGGGCGTTTTGTTGGCCAATTTCCTTGGCCACATCTCGCCGACCCAGTTCGCGTCTTTCCCCAGCATCTATCTAGCGCTGATGGTGATGATCGGCGGCGCCCGGTTGATCGCGGGCCCGCTGGCCGGCGGCATTCTGGTCGCCTTTCTGCCGGAAGTACTCAATCTCGACCCGGTCCAGTCGCGCATCGTCTACGGTGTCTGCCTGATCGCCGTCATTCTGCTTCTGCCCGAGGGGCTGATCGCCGGCATAGTCGCGGCCGTGCGCAAAGTGTTCGTGGCGAAGCCGAATGAACGGCAGGAACTGGAACACAGCGCGGTATCCAAAGCCTCTGAGGCACGGCGATGAGCCCGATCCTGGAGATCCGCGGCTTGAGCAAGCAGTTCGGCGGCGTCACCGCGCTCGTCGGCGTCGACCTCGCCATCACGGAAGGCGAAATCCTCGGCGTCGTCGGCCCGAACGGCTCGGGCAAGACGACGTTGTTCAACGTCGTCACTGGCGTCCATAAGCCCAGCGCCGGCGGCGTGTCGTTTCGCGGGCGTGATATCACCGGTTTGGCGCCGCACGCCATTTCGAGGGCCGGCATCGGCTACACGTTCCAGCAGGCGATGGCATTCGCCGGCCTCAGCGTGCTGGAGAATGTGCAGATCGCCGGCGAGCATGTGCGAGCCGGAGCAAACGCCAACACCCCTTGGCCGAGGCCGCAGGCGCTGCTCGATTTCGTCGGCCTGACGACGCTCGCGGGCGAGAAGGCCGGCGTGCTGCCGTTCGGCAGCCTGCGCCTGCTCGGCCTTGCGCTGGCACTGGCGACCCAGCCGGCGCTGCTGCTGCTCGACGAGCCGGCCGCCGGTCTCAACGACCGCGAAACCACTGCCCTCGTCGGGCTTGTGCGCCAACTGCCCGGCCACGGCATCACCGTCTGCGTCATCGACCATGACATGAAGCTGATGCAGATGCTGTGCCGGCGCCTTGCCGTGCTCGACTTCGGTTCAAAGATCGCCGACGGGCCGACGGAGGTGGTGCTTGCCGATCCCAAGGTCCTGGAAGTTTATCTGGGAGGCGATTTGTGAGCCTGCTCGCCGTCTCCGATGTCGTCACCGGCTATGGCCCGACGGTCGTCAATCGGGGTGTCTCGCTGACTTTGGCCAAGGGCGAGATCGTCACCATCCTCGGGCCCAACGGCGCCGGCAAGTCGACATTGCTGAAGGCGATCGCCGGACTGGTCAAGCCGCGCGCCGGCAGCATCGTTTTCGACGGCGGCGACGTTACAGGGCTGCCTGCAGATATCATGGCAACGCGCGGCGTGGTGCTGGTGCCGGAGGGGCGCAAGATATTCGTCGACATGACGGTCGAGGAAAATCTCCGCCTCGGCGCCTATTCTCGAAGCGACGGCGACGCCGTCGAGGCCGATTTTTCGACCATGCTGGCCTTCTTCCCGATCCTCGCCACCAAGCGGTGCGACAAGGGCGGCTCGCTGAGCGGCGGCCAGCAGCAGATGCTGGCGATCGCGCGTGGGCTGATGGCGCGACCGCGCGTGCTTCTGCTCGACGAGCCGTCGCTCGGCCTGTCGCCGCTGCTGGTCAAGGAGATCAAGGCAATCATCCTCGACATCGGCGAGCGCTTCGGCGCTTCGGTGCTGCTGGTCGAGCAGAATGCCGGTCTCGCGCTGTCGGTCGCCTCGCGCGGCTACCTCATGCAGAACGGCCGCATCGTCGTCTCCGGACCGATCGCGGAACTGCGCGACATGGCGCTGATGCGGGACCTCTACCTCGGCGGCGTGGCGGAAGCCGCGTCATGAGCAAGGGATCAGTCGCCGCGCCCGGCCTTGTCGCGCAAGGTCTCGAAGCGGGCATAGCTTTTGGTCAGATGGCTGCGCATGGCGCGCCGCGCCGCATTGACGTCCCCGGCTTCGATGGCGGCGAGAATGGCGCGATGCTCGCGCTGCATGCGGGCCAGGTATTTTTCCCGTTCGGGAACTGTCATGCGATCGAGCCTGGTCCATTGGCGCGGGATCATGGCGCTGCCGAACGTGTCGAACAGCCGGGTGAAATTGGCGTTGCGCGTCGCGGCGAGAATGGCGCGGTGGAAGCCGAAATCCTCTTCCGAACCCGACTCGCCGGCGCGCACCGCGGCTTCGAGCGCGTCGAGCCGCGAGCTCATCTGTTCGAGTGCCGCGTCGCTGCGCCGTTTGGCGGCGAGGCCGGTCGCCTCCACCTCGATGCCCATGCGCAGTTCCAGCACACGCAGCACCTCGTCGATCGATTCGAGGTCGTCCGGCAGGATGGAAAAGGTCCGGGGCAGGGGATCCTTGGCGACGAAAGCACCCAGACCCTGGCGGGTGGTGATCAACCCGCGGGCGCGCAGCGCAGCCAATGCCTCGCGCACGACGGTGCGGCTGACACCGGTCGCAGCGACGATCTCCTGCTCGGTCGGCAGCCGCTGACCCGGCGCAAGATCGCCGGATTCGATCTGCGCGATCAGCGTATTGACGAGCCCGCTTCTCAGATTGGGCGCTTGCGGTATGGCGTCGAAAAGCATGGTCTCGTGATCCGCCATCGGGGGATGCAGCCTCCGGTCCGATTCTCCGGCAAAGGATTGCATCGACACGGGTTCGCCGCAAGGTGAGGCATTGCAACTGCTGCCGGGCAGGAGGCGCGATTGGAGAAAAGCATGAAAGAACGCATAGGCTTCATCGGACTGGGCAGCATGGGTGCCGGCATGGCCGCCAATCTCCTGGCCAAAGGCTGGCCGCTGACGGTCTGGGCGCATCGCAGCCGTGCTGCGGTGGAACGGCTGGTGGCGGCAGGCGCCACGGAGGCGGAGGACCTGCACAAGCTTGCCGCCGCGAGCGACGTCGTCATCCTTTGCGTCACCGGTTCGCGCGAGGTGGAGGCACTGGTGAAGGGGCCGGGCGGGCTGGCTTCTGCCGGCAAGCCGCTGCTGATCATCGACTGCTCGACCTCCAACCCATCATCGACGACGGCACTGGCGGCCGAACTCGCCACTCAGGGCCTGACGCTGATCGATGCGCCGCTGGCGCGTACGCCCAAGGAAGCCGCCGAAGGCGAGCTCGACGTCATGGTCGGCGGCCCGACCGAGACCGTCGCGCGGGCGCGGCCCGTGCTCGAAGCCTTCGCGGCGCGTGTCGTGCACACCGGACCGACTGGCAGCGGCCACACCATGAAGCTGCTCAACAATTTCATCTCGATGGGGTACTCGGCGATCTACTCGGAGGCGCTGACGCTTGGCGCGAAGGCAGGGCTGACGCCGCAGGTGTTCAACAGCGTCATCTCGGGCAGCCGCATGGACTGCGGCTTTTACCAGGCCTTCTTCGACTTCGTGCTGAACCGCAACGAGAACGCGCAGCGTTTTGCCATCGCCAATGCGCTCAAGGACATGACCTATCTTGCTTCCTTTGCGCAAGCGGCCGGCGTCGCCAATCCGATCGGGGCCGCGGTGCGCAATGGCTTCGCCACCGCCGTTACCACCGGCCATGGCGAAAAGTTCGTGCCGGCATTGTCGGATATCATCGCCGGCCTGAACGGCGTCTCGCTGGTTGAACCGCCAACGACGTGACGGGGCCGGGCCGACAAGGCGCAGGGCAGGTCGATACCGCTATCCGGCGGCTTGCTTGCGGATAGCCTTCCTCAACCTTGAGTGCCGCACCGGAGATGCTGCCTCTGCAACAGCGTCACTGTCGTGCAGTCCGACACGCAGAGCCGCGCCCGCCAGATGGTCGCGCATGGCCGTCTGCGCCGCCTCGACATCGCCGGCGCGGATGGCGGCGAAGATGCGTTCGTGCTCGCCGAGCGTGATGCGGGCCATGTCGTCGGATTTCTGCTGGTTGCCGGCGGCGAGAATGCTTTCGCGCACGCGCTCGGAAACGAAGACCAGGAACTGGCCCATGTAGGAATTGCGCGTCGCCTCGGCGACGGCGCGGTGGAATTCGAGATCGCTGCGCAGCCAGGCGACGCTGCCATAGGGTGCTGCACGCATGCCGGCAAGAGCATCGCCCATCGCGGTGAGATCGGCCTCGCTGCGCCGCCTTGCGGCAAGGGCAGCCGCCTGCACCTCGAGGATGCCGCGCAGTTCGAACAGATTGCGGAATGAGTCGGCCCGCTGCAGCGCCTCATAGTCGATGGTCAGCACCGTCGGGTTGTTGCTCTCCACCACGAAGGCGCCGCGTCCCTGCTGCGACCAGATGCGGCCTTCCGAGCGCAGCCGTGCGATCGCCTCGCGCACCACGTTGCGGCTGACCCCGAATGTGGTCGCGAGGGCCTGTTCGGTCGGCAGCTGATCGCCGGGCTTGAGGCGCCCTTGCGCGATCTCGCGCGAGATGGAACTCGCGACCAGAGTCGAGAGATGCGGACCGCGATTGACCTTGTCGAGCTTCAGCGTCATCGCTCACCTATAGTCGAGGGCGGATTTGGACGCCAGAATGCGGCCGTTGCTCAGGATGTGGCGCGGATCGAAGGCTTCCTTGATGCCCGCCGCCAGATCGAGGGCCACCGGGTCGATGCGCTCGAGGAACGCCTTCTGCTTGACCCGGCCGATGCCATGCTCGGCGCTGATCGAGCCGCCATGGCGGTCGACGACGGCAAAGATATGCCCTTCGGCCTCTTCGAACAGCTGTTCGATGGCCTCGGGTTCCATGCCTTCCGGCGGCACGACGTTGAGATGGATGTTGCCGTCGCCGACATGGCCGTAGGTGACGGCTAGCGCGTCCGGGCGTGCCCGCTCCAATTCGAAAAGCGTCTCAGCGACGAAATCGGCAAGTCTCGAGATCGGCACCGAAACGTCGGTGCGCAGATAGCGGCCGCCACGGCCCTGGCGCTCGACCATGATCTCTCGGTAGCGCCACAGCCGCTCGCCCTGCGCCCGCGTCGATGCCACGACCCCGTCCTCGACGATATCCGCGACGCCGCCGAGAAAACCCAGAAGCATGGCGGACAGGTCGATCAACCCACCAGAGGAAATCTCGATCAGCACATAGGCCGGGTAGGCCCTGGTCAGCGGTTCCGGAAAATCCGCGCGCTCGCGCATGGTGATCTCGATGCCGCCGCGCAGGATCAATTCAAAGGCGGTGAGCAGGTCGCTGCAGTCGCGCCGCGCCCGCGCATAGAGCGCCATGGCGTCCTCGACAGAGCGCAGCCCGACCAACGCCGTCTCGATCTGCGTCGGCTTGGGAAAGAGTTTCAGCGCCGCCGCGGTGACGATGCCGAGCGTGCCCTCTGAGCCGATGAAGACCTGCTTCAAATCATAGCCGCGATTGTCCTTGCGCAGCACCTTCAGCCCGTTCCAGATCCGCCCATCGGCCAGCACCACTTCCAGGCCAAGCACCAGATCGCGCGTCATGCCGTAGCGCAGCACGTTGAAACCGCCGGCATTGGTGGCGACGTTGCCGCCGATGCGGCAGCTTCCCTGCGCCCCGAAGGTGATCGGCAGCAGACAGTCATGCGCCTCGGCGGCGCGCTTGGCGTCCTCGAGGATGCAGCCGGCCTCGACCACCATGGCGAAATCGATCGGATTGACGGAACGGATTGTGTTCAGGCGCTCGAGCGAGATCACCACTTCGCCGCTGTCCGCGGCCACCGCCGCGCCGACCAGACCTGTCAGGCCGCCCTGCGGCACCACCGGAATGCGCTCCTCGTGGCAGCGCCGCATCAGCGCCGACATCTCCTCGACCGAAGCCGGACGCGCTACCGCCAGCGGACGACCGAAATGGTCGCCCGACCAGTCGCGGCTGTAGCGTGCCAGATCAGCCTCGGCCGTCAGCAGTCCACCACTCGGCAGCACGCCGGCGAGGGCTGCAATCAGCGATGCGGGGGTGGACGGCACGACATTCATGACCTGGCTCTGGACCCTCTGCGGAAACGACTGGACAACCACCGTTCTTGTCGTGTTATCATACAACCCTGATTTAGAACATCAAGCGGCGCGTTTCCCAACCAGCCGTTTGATGTGGATGGTCAGACCAGCAAATCACCGAATTCGGAGGACTTTCCCCATGAGCGACGCCCAAGGCCGCTTCCGCTACATGCACACCATGATCAGGGTGCTCGACCTCGACAGGTCGATTGCCTTTTACACCGAGGTTCTCGGCATGACATTGCTGCGCCGGGACGAGTATCCCGGCGGCAAGTTCACCAATGCCTTTGTCGGCTATGGTCCGGAGGACAAAGAGGCCGTCGTCGAGCTGACGCTGAACTGGGGCCGCGAGGAGCCCTACGAGATCGGCACCGGCTTCGGCCATCTGGCGCTCGGCGTCAACGACATCTACGCCGTCTGCGCCGAGCTCGAAAAGCGTGGCGCCAAGATTCCGCGCAAGCCCGGGCCGATGCAGCATGGCACCACCCACATCGCCTTCGTCGAAGACCCGGACGGCTACAAGATCGAGCTGATCGGCCTCGACACGATGCAGTAGTCTGATTGGGCGGGACCGCATGGAGTTTGTGCGTTTGCGGTCCCGCCCTGTCCGCGCTTGCTTGGGAGGCGGTGCGGGGAGCTCTGTCACTTGATGACCGCGATCTTGCTGCGGTCGATGGTGATGGCGACGGCGGCGATGAGCACCGCGCCGAACACCATGTTTTCCAGGAAAATGTTGACGCCGACGAAGGTCATGCCGATGCGCACGATCGAGATGATCAGCGCGCCGACCGCCGTGCGAGCAACGCCACCAAGGCCGCCGGTGATGGCGGTGCCGCCGACGATGACGGCGGCAATGGCCGGCAGCAGCAACTGGTTGGCCAGAACCGGCGAGCCGCTCGACAGCCGCGCCGCGAGCACGACGCCGGCGATGGCGGCCCGCATGCCGGAGGCGGCGAAGGCGATGCTCTTGGTGCGGTCGACATTGATGCCCGCGGCCCAGGCGGCGGGTTCGCCGGCGCCGACGGCGATGGCCTGGCGGCCGAAGCGTGTGTAGCGCAGGGCCAGAAAACCAGCGATGCCGATCACCGCCGAAATCAGCACCACCACCGGCAGGCCGGCGACCGTGGCGTTGATCCAGGCGGTGTTTTCACGGCCGCCCTCCTCGATGGTGATGGCGCGGCCGTCGGAAACCCAGAGCGCGATGCCGGTTACTACACCGCCTGTGGCCAGCGTCGCCACGAAAGACGGGACGCGCAGCTTGACGTGGACGATGCCGCTCAACATCCCGAAGGCGAGACCGGACAGGATTGCCACCGGAAAGGCAGCAAGCCCGAGCGACGGCAGCAACTGGGCCAGGATCACACTCGCCAGCGAGGCGACGGCCTGGATCGAAAGGTCGATGCCGCCGAGCAAGATGGCGAAGGTGACGCCGGTCGCCAGGATGAACAGCACCGCTGTGTTGGCGAACAGCAGAGCCACGGTTTCGCCGGTGAGAAAGCCGGGTGATGCGATCTCGATGATCAGCAGCAGCGCCACAAGCAGCACCAGCGGAACGGCGCCGTGCGTCCATTTGCTGTCGAGGAATTTTTGCAGTGAAAAGATCTCATTCATCGGCCGCCTCACACCATCGCCCGCAACAGCTCGACCTGGTCCGGCTTGTTGCCGGGACTGGCGTCGAAACGCGCGGTGATCTCGCCGTCGCGCATCACCAGCACCTGGTGCGACAGGCCGATCGTTTCCTCCAGCGTGTCGGAGATCAGCAGGATCGCCACGCCCTGTCCGGAAAGGTCGCGGATCAGCTCGTAGACCTCCTCCTTGGCGCCGACATCGAGGCCACGGGTCGGATGGTCGAGTACCAGGATGCGCGAGCCCGCCGTCATCCAGCGTGCCAGCACCACCTTCTGCTGATTGCCGCCGCTGAGCTTGCGGCAGGCCGCATCGGGGCCGGGCGCCTTGATGCGCAGCCGCTTGATCCAGTCGGCGGCGAGCCGACGCTCTTTACCATAGTCGATGGCGCCATGGCGCATGACGCTCGACAGGTCGCCCAGCGAGATGTTTTCGGCGATCGACAGGAACATCACCAGTCCTTCGAGCCGTCGTTCGCGCGGCACATAGCCGATGCCCTTACGCACGGCAGGCTCAGGCGAGCCGAAATGCACCGCGTTGCCGGCGATTTTCATTTCGCCTGCGCTGTGCTGAAGGAGCCCGCCGACCGTGCGGGTGACTTCCTCGCGGCCGGAACCGACGACACCGGCGATGCCGACGATCTCGCCGGCCCTGATCCTGAGGTCCACGCCATGGTAGGCGCCGGCGACGCCGAGCCCCCTGGTTTCGACCATCGTCTCTTTGCGCGGCGCCTGCTGGCGGGCCTCGCGATAGTATTCGGCCTGCAGCCCCCGTCCGACCATGATCTCGTGCAGCTCCGGCGCGGTGACATCGGCCGTGCGGTGTTCGGCGACCACCGCGCCATCCTTCATCGTGTAGACGCGGTCGGAGATCGCCAGCACCTCGTCGAGGCGGTGCGAGACGAAGACGAAGCTGGCGCGGGATTTGAGCGAACGGACGCGCGCGAACAGCACCTCAATATCGGCGGCATTGAGCACCGAAGTCGGCTCGTCGAGCAGGATCAGCAGCGGCCGCTCGACCATTTCCTCCAGCGTCAGCGCCTTGGCCAGTTCGACCATCTGGCGGGCGGCGAAAGTGAGTTCGGAGGTGCGTGCGGTGACATCGATGTCGATGCCGATCTTGCCGAGTTGGCGGCGCGCAGCGTTGTTCAAGGCGCGCCAGTTGACGATGCCGAAGCGCGTAAAACGGTCTTCCTGACCGAGATAGATGTTTTCGGCGACCGTCAAATTGAGCACCAGCGACTGTTCCTGGAACACCATGCCGATGCCATGCCGTGCCGCGTCGCGCGGATTGCGCATGCGAAGCTGCTCGCCGTCGAGGGTCAGGCTGCCGCCGTCCGGCCGGTAGCTGCCGGCCAGCACCCGCATCAGCGTCGACTTGCCGGCGCCGTTCTCGCCGATCAGCCCGACCACCTCGTTCGGCCTGACCTCGATGCTGACATCGCGCAAGGCATGCACGCCGGGAAATGTCTTGGTGATGCCGGCAGCGCACAGCATGGCGCTCACTTCACTATTCTGAGGCGAACGCGGTCGAGCGACAGCGCCACCGCGGCGATAATCATCAGGCCCTGCACCGTCTGCTGGATATAGGGCGAGATGCCGAGCAGGATCATGCCGTTGGCAAGCACGGTGACGATGAGCACGCCGATCAGCGTGTTGACGACGCCGCCTTCGCCACCGGTCAGCGCCGTGCCGCCGACGACGACCGCGGTGACCGCGGCAAACAACCTGCCGTCGCCGATGACGGCATGCGACTGGCCGAGCTGGGCCGCGGCAAGGACGCCAGCGATGCCGAAGAAGAAACCGGCCAGTGCGAAAGCGGTGATGCGCACACGCACCACATTGACGCCGGAGAGCTTGGCGACATCCTCGTCGCCGCCGATGGCCAGGATGTGGCGCCCGAGCCTGGTGTGATACTGGATCACCGTGGCGAGCAGGAACGCCCCGGTGGCGACCCACACCGCCAGCGGCAGGCCAAGGAAGCGGGTCAATGCCAGGTCGCGGATCGTGGCGTCGTTGAGCCGGATCGCCGAGCCGCCGAGCATATAGACCGACAGGCCAAGGCCGATGAACCACATGCCCAGCGTGGCCATGAAGGAAGGGATGCGCAGCATGGTCTGGACGAGGCCGCTGACAAAACCCATGGCGGTACCGGCGATCACCGCGGCCAGCACCCCCCACCAGCCATAGTCGTTGCCATTGCTGTCATTGGCGGCGAGCAGCACCACCACCATCGCTGCCACCGACAGCGTGCCCTCGACGGAAAGGTCGATGCTGCCCATCAGGATGATGAAGGTCAGGCCCATCGCCAGCGTCAGCGGCACGGCGGCGGAGTTGGCGAGGCGCACCAGATTGCGCAATTCGATGAAATTGGGATTGGCAATGGCGATCAGCACGCACAGCACGATCAGCACCGCGAGCGGCGCCAGGCTGCGCCAGCGCCTGCCGCCGAACAGGCCGGCGATGCGGGCGGGGATCAGTGTCATAAGCGTCGTCCGCTCGATGTCCGAAACGGACTTCAGGGGTTCTGTATTGATTGTCAAGAAACCGCTTCCCGTCTGCGTCATGACAGTCGCCGATGCGGATGCAATGCACGACGCCTGCAAAGGGGAGCGGGCCGCCAGGGAGTTAGCAGGCCCGCTCGGGTGGTCAGGTACGGATGGCCCCGGTCACCCGACCCCACAGATCGTTCCAGTCGATCTCAGGCTTCGCGTCGACATTGGTCTTGTAATACTCCTCGACATTGTCGTGCGAAATCAGCACCGCCTTGCCGTAGAATTCGCGGTGCTCCGGCGGTTCTTTGGTCGGATCGAACTTGCCGATCTTGGCATTGTAGCCGATGGCCAGTCCCATGCCGCCCTGCCAGAACGGATCCGAGGTGACGGTGCAGGCGAACTCGCCGGTGCGCACCGCATCGACCGCCGTCTTGATGCCGTCGACACCGACGATCGGCACCTTGCCGGCAAGGTTCTCGGCGCGCAGCGCTTCGAGTGCACCGGAGCCCATGTCGTCATTGGCGGCCCAGATGCCCTTGATGTCGTCGCCGAAGCGGGTGAGCAGATTGCCCATCAGGTCGAAGGCCTCGGTCGATTTCCAATTGGCGACCTGGAAGTCGAGCAGCTTGATGTCGGGATTGGCGGCGAGCGCCGCGTCGAGGCCCTTCTTGCGCTCGATCGCCGCCGTGGTCGAGATCAGCCCGCCAAGCGCGACGATGCCGCCCTTGCCGCCGATCGTCTTGAACAGGATCTCGGCGATGGTCTTGCCGCTTGAGATGCCGTCGAACTCGATGTGGGAGACGTAGTTCGGGTTGAAGTCCTTCGGGTGCAGGTCCGGCGGCTTGTTCCACTGCGTCACGACATAGGCGCCGGCCTTGGCGCAGGCCTCGACGATCGGGCGCGCATCCGGCGTGTCGTTGGGGTCGGAATTGAGCACCATGTTGCCGCCGGTCTTGGCGAGCATGGCCTTGATGTCGGCGATGCCCTTCTCGCTGTTGCCTTCCGAAACCAGCGTGACATGCTCGAGCCCGGCCCATTTGGCATAGGCCTCGGCGCCGGTTTTCCACACCGCATGGTATGGGTTAGATAGCGAGCGGATTGATGTCACCAGCGTCGGCTTTTCCTGTGCGCGCAGGACCCTTGGCATGGCAAGTGCGGCCACTCCGGCCGTCGCGCCCAGCATCAGTGTCCGGCGACTGACTGTGCCGGAAAGTGTCAAACTCTTCCTGTCCTTCATTATCAAACCTCCCGATTGAAATCTGTTTCCCGCCCGGCTGCATGCGCGGGGACGCCTCCGAAAAGAGGAATTGTCAAGCTCCTCCACTTGTACGACAACCCTTCAACACGGCAACCATACCCGTTCTCTTGACGCGACACAAGAGACTTGAGATCGTCGGGGCATCAGGGCCGGGCATCAGGGCCGGGCAGCAACGGGAGGAAAAATGCCGGATTACGTCATAGTCGGTGGCGGCTCGGCCGGCTGCGTTCTTGCCGCAAGGCTGAGCGAGGATCCAGACCTATCGGTCGTCCTGCTGGAGGCCGGCCCGCCGGACACCGATCGCTACATCCACCTCCCGGTCGGCTTCTTCAAGATGACGTCCGGTCCGTTGATCTGGGGCTATCAAACCGCACCAGGCAAGATGATCGATGGGCGCACCATGGTCTATCCGCAGGCCCGGGTTCTCGGTGGCGGCTCCTCGATCAACGCCCAGGTGTTCACCCGCGGCTGCCCGCAAGACTACGACGGGTGGGCGGTCGAAGAGGGTTGCGTGGGCTGGAGCTATGCCGATGTACTGCCGTATTTCCGGCACTCCGAAGGCAACGACACTTTCGCCGGCCCGCATCACGGCACCGAAGGGCCGCTCGGCGTTTCCAGTGGCACGCCGCACCCGCTGACACGGGTCTTCGTCAGGGCGGCGCAGCAGGCCGGTCTTCCGTTCCGCGCCGACTTCAACGCCGGTCAGCAGGAAGGGGCGGGGTTTTACCAGACGACGACGCGCAACGGTCGCCGCAGCAGCACTGCCGTCGCATACCTCAAGCCCGCGATGAGCCGCAAGAACCTGAAGCTGCGCACTGACGCAATGGTCAGCCGCATCGTTGTCGAAAATGGGCACGCCATCGGCGTTGAGATCATTGTCAATGGCCGTGCGGAACTGCTGCGTGCCGAGCGCGAGGTGATCATCACCGCCGGCGCCATCGGCTCGCCCAAACTTCTGATGCTGTCCGGTATCGGCCCCGCTGCCCATCTTGGCGCGCATGGCATCAAGGTGATCCACGAATTGGAGGGCGTCGGCCAGAACCTGCATGACCACATGGATGTCGACGTCGTCGCCGAACTCAACGGGCCGCACGGTATCGATCGCTACAAGAAGAAGCGCTGGCAGGCCGTCGCCGGCCTCGAATATGCGCTGTTCGGCAAGGGGCCGGTGGCTTCGAACATTGTCGAAGCCGGCGCCTTCTGGTGGGGCGACCGCACCGAGAAAACCCCCGACATCCAGTTTCATTTCCTGCCCGGCGCCGGCGTCGAGGAAGGCATCGGCTCGGTCCCAGGCGGCAATGGTTGCACGCTGAATTCCTATCATGTGCGGCCTCGTTCGCGCGGCAGCGTCACGCTGCGATCGGCTGATCTGCGCGAGCCGCCGGTCATCGATCCGAACCCCTTCGCCGAGCGCTACGACCTCGACCGCGCCATCGACGGCATCGAGATCAGCCGCGAGATCCTGTCGCAACCGGCCTTCGCCAAATACATCAGCCGCGAGCATCTTCCGGGTGCAGCAACGAAGGGGCGCGCAGGACTGGAAGCCTTCGCGCGCGAGCACGGTCGCAGCGCCTACCACCCGGTCGGCACCTGCCGGATGGGCGGCGGTATGGACAGCGTCGTCGACCCCGAACTTCGCGTGCACGGCTTGCAGGGTCTGCGCGTTTGCGACAGTTCGGTAATGCCAAGCATCGTGTCGTCGAACACCAATGCCGCCGTCATCATGATCGCCGAGAAGGCTGCCGACCTGATCGCCGGGCGGAAGCTGCCGGCGTAAGTCGATCACTCCTCGGGGAACATGGAGCGCGGCGGAAAGTCGGAGCGGCTGTAGTCGACAACGATGAACTTGCCGCCCTGGTAACGCTCCACCACCGGGTTGTCCGTCACCTTGCCACGGACGCGCTCGGCCTGACTGTCGGAACTGTCGAGCGGCGCCCAGCCGAGCTTCTTGCGGGCATCGTTTCGCCAGAAGCCGCGGCTGTTGTCGGACTGACCCCAGATGACGGAGCAATCGACATGCTCTGCCGCGGCACAACGCTCGATCAGGCGCACGAAATCGTCGTGCGATATCCAGGTCGACAGGATCCGTTCGTCCGGCACCTCAGGCAGCACCGAGCCGATGCGGATCAGCACGCTTTCCACCGCGTGCTTGTCGAAGTAGAGCCGCGCCAGCATCTCGCCATAGGCCTTCGACAGACCGTAATAGCCGTCCGGACGCAGCAGGCAATCCTGGTCGAGGATCTCCGTCCGCTCGTAGAGGCCAACCGCATGCACGGAGGAAGGAAATGCGACCCGCGCTTTCTCTTTGCGCGCGGCTTCGTAAATGTGAAAGCTACCGCGCAGATTGGGACCGAGCACCGTCTCGAAGGATTGTTCGGTGGAGACGCCACCGAAATGCAGGATCAAGCCGCATCCCTTGGCGAGTTCATTCACCGCGCCTTGGTTCTCAAGATCGACGACATCGAATGTCGCGCCTTGCGGAAGCGCGATCGGCAAGGGCACGACATCGGTCAGGCGCAGCGTCCAGCCGAGAGCGGCGAGCCTGCTTGCCAGCAGGCGCCCGATCGTACCTGATGCTCCGGTCAACAGCACCGGTCTGTCGGAAAGAGCCAATCCTTGTCCTTTCGCGCTCAAGAGATCATCGTGAGCCATGCTCCGTTCCAGCCGGGCCATGGCAATCGCCGGCAATCAGCGTCGTGAATTTCATCATATCACCCTATAAATAAGCGGTTGCGAAGAACGGCGGTTCGTTTATTGCTTGGTGGTGATGAAACGTTCCTTTGGCCTTCCCCCTCAGATCAGCCGCACGGCGCAAGTCGCGGATTGGTTTGCCCGCGAGATACACGCCGGCCATCTGATCAGCGGCGAGAAACTGCCGACCGAGCAGGAACTGATTTCGCAGTTCGGGGTCAGCCGCACGGTCATACGCGAAGCGATGGCCTCGCTGCGCTCTGAAGGGCTGGTGGTCAGCCGTCAGGGGTCTGGTGTGTTCGTCGCCGACCAACAGGCCAACACCACGTTCCGCATTGTGTCCGACGAGCTTCACTCGCTGACGGAAGTCCAGAACGTGCTGCAGCTGCGGCTCGCCGTGGAACTGGAAGCGGCGGGCATCGCCGCCGAGAAGCGCAGCGACGACGACCTTGCCCGCATGCGCGATTGCCTTGACGCCATCGATCAATCGATCGCGGCGGGCGACAGCGCGATCGAGCCGGACTTTGCCTTTCACCGGGCGATCGCATCGGCGACCGGCAATCCCTATTTCGAGCGGTTCATGCATTTTCTCGGACCCGTCGTCATCCCGCGGCAGTCGATCCGTCCGCGATCGGAAACGCCGGAGCAGCGGCGGCTTTATCTCGAGCAAGTGCAGATGGAGCACCGGCGCATCTACCAGGCCATCGAGCGGCAAAACGTCGAGGCCGCCCGCTTTACCTTGCGCGAACATCTCGAGGCCGGCCGGGAGCGTTATCGCCGCATGGTCGACGCCAGATCGTAGCACGGCCTCAAACCCGATCGCCGATCGATCCCAATGTCACACCAGCTCTCCGACCGGCAGTCGGCAGGACTGCATGAGCGCCGAAAGCTGCCGCTCCTCATCCGCGGTCAGGTCGAGAAGCGGCGACCTGACCGGGCCACAGTCGATCCCGGCAATGCGCGCGCCCGCCTTGACGATCGAGACGGCATAGCCGGCGCGACGGTTGCGGATGGCGAGGTAGGGCAGGAAGAAGCTGCGGATGAGATCGCCGACTTCAGACATGCGCCCAGCACGCAAGGCATCGAAGAAGCGCAGCGCCATCTCGGGCGCGAAATTGTAGATCGCCGACGAATAGGTGGTCATGCCGATGGCGGCGGCGGCACTGGCATGGACCTCGGCCGTCGGCATGCCGCCGATGAAGATCAGGCGGTCGGCCATGCGGTAGCGCAATGCGGTCAAAAGCTCGATGTCGCCGACGCCGTCCTTGAGTCCGATCAGGTTCGGGCACTCGTCGGCGAGCTGGTCGAGGGTCTCAGGCGTCAGGATCGCATTGTCCCTGTTGTAGGCGATCACGCCGATGCCGACCGAACGGCAGATCGCCTTCAGGTGGCGGCGCAGGCCATCCTGCTCGGACTTGACCAGATAGGGTGGCAGCACCAGCAGCCCATCGGCACCATTGGCCTCGGCTGCCCTGGCAAACTCGACCGCCATATGGGTGCCGTAGCCGACACCGGCGAGCAGCGGCAGATGGTCGGGAACTTCGTCCGATGCCGCCCCCACGACGCGCTTGTAGTCATCGAGCGTCAGCGAGAAAAATTCGCCGGTGCCGCCGGCCGCGAACAGTCCGGCCGCACCTGCCGCACCTTGTTTTGCGACATGGGCGCGATAGCCCGCTTCGTTGAAGGCGCCGGCATCGTCAAAAAAGGTGAGGGGAAAGGACAGCAACCCGCGGCCGAGGGATCTGGTCAGTTCAGTAGGTGAGAATGTCAAAACGAATACTCCGTGTATGGGGCCGGCAAATTGGGTTGGAGGGTCGGGCCGGCAAGGTTTTTGCGGCCGTCATACGATGCCTGGCCGGATTTCGGCTGCCGCGGCGTCGATCGCCTTGCTGCCCAGTCCCGACTTGACGATGCGGATCAGTTCTTCCTCGCTCGTCTCGGATGTCGAGGCGTCCAGCGCGACCTCGCCCGAATGCAGGAAGTTGATGCGGTCGCAGACTTCAAAAATCTGGTTGTAGTTGTGAACGATCAGGATGACCGAGACCTGGCGCTGCTGGCGCAGGTTCTGGATCAGCCCCAGAACATGCGCAATCTCGCGCACGCCGAGTGCTGCAAGCGGTTCGTCCAGGACCAGGATCTTCGGCGACGAATAGATCGAGCGGGCAACGGCGATGCATTGGCGCTGTCCGCCCGACAGAAGGTCGACGGTGCTGTTGACGCTGGGGATCGAGATGCCGAGCGTGTCGAGGTAGAGCTGCGCCTGTTCGCGCATCTTCTTGTTGTCGAGCAGGTTCAGCCCAAGGATGCGCTTGTGGTATTCGCGGCCCAGGAACATGTTGTGGAAGACGCTGAGATCGCCGACCAGCGCCAGGTCCTGGTAGACGGTTTCGATGCCTTGGGCGCGCGCGTCGCGCGGCGACGCGAAACGCACTTCCTTGCCTTGCGAGGTAATCGTTCCGGTATCCGGCTGATGGAAGCCGGACAGGATCTTGATCAGCGTCGACTTGCCGGCGCCATTGTCGCCGACCAGCGCCAGAACCTCGCCCTGGCGCAATTTGATCGAGACGTCGACCAGCGCGGTGACGGCGCCGAAGCTTTTCGAAATGTGCGACATTTCGAGGATGACCGGCGCGTCGGGCGCCAGCGGCGGAATGGCCTGCGCGTTCATAGGCGCCTCCTCGTGCGCAGCCGGTCGACCTGGATGCTGAGCACCATGGCGGCTATGATTGCGGCACCCAGATAGATGTCGGAAACGGTGGCCTGGGCGCCGATCATCACCAGGCCGTTGTTGAGCGAGGCGACCACGAAGGCGCCGATCAAGGCGCCGATGACGGTGCCGGAGCCACCCATCAGCGACGTTCCGCCGATGACCGCCGCCGCGATGGCCTGCAAGGTGAGAAACGGGCTGCCGGCTTGCGGGTCGGCGGAGGTGAATTGGGCGGTGTTGATGATGCCGGCAAAGGCCGCGCAGCCGCCGGCGATCATGAAATTGTAGATCTTCATCCGGTCGGTGCGCACGCCGATCTCGCGGGCGCCGATGATGTTGCTGCCGGTGGCGATCGTGTGCAAACCGAAGGTGGTCCGGTTGAGCACCAGCGCCAGCACCAGCACGATCAGCACCGTCCACAGGAACGGCGTGAAGGCGGTCACGCCGTGCAACGACAACAGACCATCCGAAGGCTGGTAGAGGCTCTGGCCGAAGATCGCGTTGAACGGCTGTTCGACCGGCGCCACGATCGGCTGGCTGTTGTAGATCGAAACGACGATGCCTTGCAGGAAGAACAGCATGCCAACCGTGGTGATCAGCGACGGCACCTTGAAGCGTACGGTGATGATGCCGTTGATGGCGCCAACCAGCACGCCGATCAAAACGCCAATGAGCGCACCGACGGCAAGCGGCACGCCCCATGTGACCGACAACAGCGCCATGACATAGGGCGCGATCGAAAAGATGGCGCTCAGCGACAGGTCGATCTCGCCGGTGATCATCAGCATCACTTCGGCGGCGGCGATCAGGCCGAGGCGGCCGGTGTCGCGCAGCACCACGCTCATGAATTGCGGCGACAGGAATCCGCCGTCGCTGCCGACCTGGAAATAGATCACCAGAATGATGGCGACGACGGCGATGCTGGCTTCGCGATAGCGCGACAGCAGGATGAGCAGTCTCTCCGTCAGCGTATGCGGGATCCTGACGCCAACTGCGTTCTTCCTTGCCGGGCTGAGTTCAATTGACGGCACTCTTGTCTTCCTGATTTCGAATTCTGGGCGAAAGGCGGGTCAAACAGGCGAGCCCCCAGCCCGGGCCCGCAGAGCGCGGGCACCAGCAGACGACTAGCCCCCCAGCCCCCACAAAGGCAGAGGGAGGAGCGGGTGGAGGGGAGGGTGGGGACGGCCGGAGGGGGT
>NZ_JAMYQT010000028.1:0-69301 GCF_040320985.1 Mesorhizobium sp. M0571 | reverse complement strand
CCTATGCATGAGGCTCTGCGCCGGCCAGCCGGCTTAACCCTCGTACCGTTGCATATCGGATGACGGGCCGCCCTCAGGCCCAGCAATCATAGGGACTAGTGCGGAGATTGGCAGCTTCTGCGTCGCTTCTCACTTGCCGTAACCCTCCATCTCCATCATGTATCGACAAACAAGAGCGACGGGATATGCGTTTGACCATCCCCAACATGATCACGATCATGCGCTTCGTGCTGGTGCCGGCCGTGGTGCTGGCCATGCTGCAGGAACGCTGGGACTGGGCCTTTGCCGGTTTCCTTATTGCCGGCATTTCCGACGGCGTCGACGGCTTCATCGCCCGCCATTTCAATCAGTTTTCCAGACTCGGCGCCTATCTCGACCCGATGGCCGACAAGCTGCTGCTGGTTTCCGTCTTCGTGGTCATGGGCTTCAGCGGCGAGCTGCCGCTATGGCTGGTCGTCACCATGGTGTCGCGCGATGCGCTGATCGTCTGCGCCGTCGTGCTGTCCACCGTCATGGCGCATCCGGTCGAGATGAAGCCGCTCCTGGTGTCGAAGGCCAACACCGCGATCCAGATCGTGCTGGCGGCGGTGGTACTGGGCGAACTCGCCTTTGACGTCCGTCTCGATCCGCTGAGGCCGGCCCTCATATTGCTGTCCGGGGTCTTGACCGTGGCTTCGGCCGCAGCCTATCTCGTGGCTTGGCTGAGGCATATGAGCGGCTATGGCGAAGGCTCCACACCGGGCACCTGACGAACGGTCCATCGACGCCGAGGCCGAAGCCGCGGCAGCGGAGGCTGCGGCATCGGCGTCGTTTCGCCGCCAGATCCGCTTCTGGCTGATCAGCGCCATCATCCTCGCCGCCTTCCTCTATGTGTTCAGCGGCATCCTTCTGCCCTTCGTCGCCGGAATGGTGCTCGCCTACTTCCTCGACCCTGTCGCCGACCGGCTGGAGCGGCTCGGCCTGTCCAGGCTGATGGCGACGGTGGTCATCCTCATCGCCTTTATCGTCGTCCTGGTGCTGGCCGTCGTCATCCTGGTTCCGATACTCGCCTCGCAGATGGCTGATTTCGCCAGCAAGCTGCCGGACTATCTGACCCGGCTGCAGAGCCTGATCACCAGCTTTGACCCGAAATGGCTGGAAGAGAAATTCGGCGTCGACGCCAACGGCCTGCGCGAAGGGTTGAACTCGCTGCTGACCTCCGGCTTCGGCCTCCTGACCGCCGTCTTCACCTCAATCTGGAGCTCCGGCGTGGCGCTGGTCTCGGTGGTCAGCCTGTTCGTGGTGACGCCGGTCGTCGCCTTCTACATGCTGCTCGACTGGGACCGCATGGTGGCAATCGTCGACAGCTGGGTGCCGCGCGACTATGTCAAGACGGTCCGGGCGATCGCCAGGGACATCAACACAGCGACCGCCGGCTTCGTGCGCGGCCAGGGCACGCTCTGCCTGGTGCTCGGCGCCATGTATGCCACCGGCCTGACGCTGACCGGACTGAATTTCGGCATCCTCATCGGCCTGTTCGCCGGGCTGATCTCGTTCATCCCCTATGTCGGCTCGCTGACCGGCCTGGTGCTGGCCGTCGGCGTCGCCTTCGTCCAGTTTTGGCCGGACTGGACCATGATCGCGGCGGTGGCCGGCGTGTTCTTCGTCGGCCAGTTCATCGAGGGCAACATTCTGCAGCCGCGGCTGGTCGGCAAAAGCGTCGGCCTGCATCCGGTGTGGCTGATGTTTGCGCTGTTTGCCTTCGGCGCGCTGTTCGGCTTCGTCGGCCTGCTGATTGCCGTGCCGGCCTCGGCGGCCGTTGCCGTTCTGGTACGCTTTGCCATCGCGCGCTATCTCGAATCGCCGCTCTACAAAGGCCATGCCGACGAGCCGGTGCCACCGCTGCCGGTACGGCGCCGCGGGGGCAGTGGCGCGCGCAGTTGAGCCAGATGCCGGACAACAAGATCGATCCGCCGCGCCAATTGCCGCTCGATCTAGGCCACGGCACCGGCTATTCGCGCGACGAGCTCGTCGTCTCCGGCACCAACAGCCAGGCGGCGGCGCTTGTCGACCGCTGGCCGGACTGGCCGTCGCCGGTGGTCGTGCTGGCCGGGCCGCCCGGCTCGGGGAAAACCCACCTGGCCTCGATCTGGCGGACCCGCGCCGGCGCCGTGAAAGTGGAGGCGGAGCGCATCGGCGACTGCATCGAAAATCTCGGCGCCCACCCGGCCCTGATCGACGATGTCGATGCCGGCCCGGTCGACGAAGAGGGGCTATTCCATCTGATCAACGCGGTGCGCGGCGCCGGCTCGACCTTGCTGTTGACGGCGCGGCGCTTTCCGTCCGCCTGGGGCGTCAGGCTGCCCGACCTGGCGTCGCGGCTCAAGGCGGCGGCCACCGTCGAGATCCACCAACCCGACGATCTTCTGCTGGCCGGCGTCATCACGAAACTATTCGCCGACCGGCAGGTCGAGGTCGAGCCGCATGTCGTGCAATATCTGGTGCGCCGCATCGAGCGCTCGCTGGCCACCGCAATGCGCGTGGTCGAGCGGCTCGACCGCACCGCGCTCGAGCGCAAGACGCCGATAACGCGCGCGCTGGCCACCGAGACCGTCAGCGCCATGGACGAAGGGCAGGGCGAGTTCGAGATTTAGAGGATACAAAATGACGTCTGAATTCAGTGCATACGACATCATTGATCCGTTTCTGATGTCGTGGGCAAATCGGCACGGAATACGGGTCGCCACTAAATATCGCGACGACGATGTCCGTTCTATCTGGGTCTACGACAAGAATGGCAATCGTCGTGCTCAGTTGTGGCTCGATCTGCCTGACGTCAACGGCAACGTAACCATTGTGGCGTCGGTGCTGGATCCTAAAAGCGCTACAAAATGGGGTGCCAGAGAGGAACGCCACGCGTCTCCCGAAATGCTGCAAGCCGCCCTTGAAGAACTACGGCCAATGGTTTTTGGCTGGGCCGGGGAAGGTGCATATACCTAGTTCTTACCTCGGCCGGTGTCTCATTTCGGGAAACAAACCTGGCATCTGTCTTGCACCTGACAGCTTGCCGGCTAACCCCGGTCCTGATTGCGTACCAAATCAGGTTGTAGGCTCGCCGGGAGATGGGGCGGTTGGGGTTCTCTTCCCGGCGAGCTTGCCATATGCGGCGATCCGACCAGTCGCCTTGAAGTGTGATTTTCTCGCCAGCTGATAGCGCCATTCTCAACGCTGTCGGTCTTGCCTGGAAATGATATCGGCGGCGTATTTTGATTGAGAGCCGTCCCACCCGCAGGCCGTGCATCGGCCGCTTTCGAAATGATGTTCGCAGTTTGGATATCCATAGAGCAGAGATGCGCATTCGGCACATAGACTGGCCATTGCGCTGCTGTCGGAAAAATATGTGCTGCCGCACTCATCGCAGGTCGCGATTGGTCGGTCCGTCATTGCTCTAGCCTCGCTACCGTTTCAGACCGATCGTCTCCCCCAAGCGCCGCTCGTTCCACGCCAAAGCGCCGACGGTAATCGCCCGGCACCAGCCCGGTTATCCTGGCGAATACCTTGCGGAAGGAGCCGGGATCGTCATAGCCGACCTCCCAGGCGATCTGGTCGATCGATCGTATCGTCGTTTCCAGCATCTCGCGCGCCTTGCCGACCCGCAGGTGCTGACAATATTCGGTCGGCTTGAGGCCGGTGGCGCTGCGGAAGCGGCGCAGAAAAGTCCGCTCCTCCAGCCTGGCGTGATCGGCCATGGCGCCAAGCGTCACATCGCGCGCGCCGTTCGCCTGCAGCCAATGCTGCACCTTAAGGATCGGTTCGTCGCCATGGGTCAGCCGTGGCGCAAACGGACTGTAAAAACGTTGCTCGCGGCCCGGCGGGTCGACCAGCATGAAACGCGCCGTGTCCATCATCACGGTTGACCCGAGCACCCTGTCCACGAGCTTGAGGCCGAGGTCGGTCCAGGCCATGTAGCCGCCGGCGGTGATGATATCGCCATTGTCGATGACCAGCCTGTCCGCATCGAGGAGGATGTCGGGAAAGCGTAGCGCCAGCGCGTCGCGATAGGCCCAGTGCGTCGTCGCCGCGCGACCGGACAACAGGCCGGTCTCGGCAAGCACGAAGGCGCCGGCGCAGACCGAACCGAGCGTCGCGCCTGCCGTGTGGCGATCCCTGAGCCAGCCGGCATAGGGCGCGGCCGCTTCGCGAGGGATCGGCTGCAGCAGGGTGGGCGGCAGGATGATCATGGCGGGTCCATCGCCCCGGCTTGGCCCGCTATCCCCGGCTTCGCTGTCCCCGGGCTCGCTGTCGAAAACGCGGATGACGGCGCTCTCCTGCAAGCGCCAATGGCTGACGCGAAGCCTCAGCGCGTCCGGCGACCGTTCGACAGCCAGCCGGTTTGCCAGCATAAAAAGATCGGTCAGGCCGAGCACGGCTGCTTCCTGCACGCCGGGATACAAGACAAGGCCGATTTCGATCAGATCACGCGCAGCCGTCATTTGTCAGTTTTGCCACGTTGAATGTCCGTTTTGCCAATGCTCACCCTGACAGCACTGTTATAATTTGTCCAGCTGAAGGGGGCTAAAAGCTTCCCTGTTACCCCCCCAACTTTTCCATCAAGGAGTAGAACGATGAGCACATTCACCACTCATGACGGCACCGAGATTTTCTACAAGGACTGGGGCAAGGGCCAGCCGATCGTCTTCCATCACGGCTGGCCGCTCAGCGGCGACGACTGGGACAACCAGATGCTGTTCTTCCTCGACAAAGGATACCGCGTCATCGCGCATGACCGGCGTGGGCACGGCCGCTCATCGCAGACCGCAACCGGCAACGAGATGGACACTTATGCCGCCGACGTCGCAGCGCTGGCCGCGCATCTCGATCTCAGGGATGCAATCCACATCGGCCACTCGACCGGCGGCGGCGAGGTGGCGCGTTACGTCGCGCATTATGGCGGCGGCGGCCGTGTTGCCAAGGCGGTGCTGATCGGTGCGGTGCCGCCGATCATGGTCAAGACCGACAGCAATCCGGGCGGCCTGCCGATCGAGGTCTTCGACGGCTTCCGCGCCGCTCTGGTCGCCAATCGCGCCCAATTCTACAGGGACGTGCCGGCCGGCCCGTTCTATGGCTTCAACCGCGACGGCGCCAAGGTCTCGCCAGGGGTCATCGACAATTGGTGGCGCCAGGGCATGATGGGCGGAGCCAAGGCCCATTACGATTGCATCAAGGCGTTCTCGGAGACCGACTTCACCGATGACCTCAAGAAGATCGAGGCCCCTGTCCTGATCATGCATGGCGACGACGACCAGATCGTGCCGATTGCCGACTCTGCGCTGCTTGCGGCCAAGCTGGTGAAACATGGCACGCTCAAGGTCTACAAGGGCCTGCCGCACGGCATGTGCACCACCCATCCGGAGATCATCAATCCGGATCTGCTGGCCTTCATCCAGGGCTGACGGCTGGAGCCTCTGACGGGCAGCGCGGAGATCCGTGCTGTCCGTCGGTCGCTTGAGCATGCCGATAGGTTCAAGCGTGATCCGCTTGCGCTGCCGACGAGATTTCGCGTGATGAATGGTCGGAGTGGAGAGATTCGAACTCCCGACCCTCTGGTCCCAAACCAGATGCGCTACCAGGCTGCGCTACACTCCGAACCGTCTGTTGCCTAGTGATTTCGGCCCGCCAAAGCAAGCGCAAAAACCATCGGCCTTGCTGCCGGCGGCATTGCGCAGTAATGACGGGTGAGTGCATGACCCGGGAATAGTAGTCTGGTTTCGAGGTCGTGTGCTTGCAACCAGCAATGAGGTGGTCATGTCAGCCCGCATTTTCAGCCCAGCCAAAACCGCGATGCAGTCCGGCAAGGCCAAGACCGGCCATTGGGTGCTGGAATTCGATCCGGAGCAGCGCAAGAAGATCGATCCGCTGATGGGCTACACCACGTCCGGCGACATGCGAAGCCAGATCAGGCTGACCTTCGACACCAGGGAAGAGGCGGTTGCCTATGCCGAGAAGGAAGGGCTGGCTTTCCGCGTCGAGGAGCCGAAGGAAATCAAACGCCGCCAGATTTCGTATGCGGAGAATTTCCGCTATGACCGCAGGACACCCTGGACGCATTGATCCTATGCCGGCCCTGCCGGCGCCCAACAAATCAGCCGGTCGTGCGGCCGGCCAGCGGTCCCGTAGCTCAGCTGGATAGAGCACCGGCCTTCTAAGCCGATGGTCACAGGTTCGAATCCTGTCGGGATCGCCAAACAATTCAGTGTACGGCCCGGAGACATAGGTTACGGTTTATACCCGTGTTCGACCTGCCTGATGCCGGAGGGCATCGACGATCACCTTGAACGCTGGCGAATTCTGGCGGCTGCTGGGGTAGTAGAGATAATATCCGGCAAATTTCGGCGACCAAGGATCGAGGATCAGCTGCAGGCGGCCAGCAGCGATGTGATGCATGACGAGATTGTCGGGTACATAGGCGATACCGTACCCCGCAATGGCGGCGTCGACCATTGGGTAGGACGAGTTGAAAATGAGCTGGCCGTCGACGCGCACGCGAACGTCCTGTCCATGGTTTTGGAACTCCCAAGCATAGAGTCCGCCGCCAGTGGTCATGCGCATATTGATGCAGTTGTGGCCGATGAGATCCTGCGGCGTCCGTGGGATCGTGCGATCGGCGAAGTAGGTCGGCGCGCCGACCGCGACGAGACGCCAATCGGGTCCGATACGGACCGCGATCATATCCTTTTCGAGGCTTTCGCCGAGCCGGACACCGGCGTCGAAGCCGTCCTCGACGATATTTCGCAGGCCATTGTCCCGGCTGAGTTCCAGCTTGATGTCCGGATATTCGCTCAGGACGGGCTGCAGCTTCGGCCATACCACGCTCTCAAACGCGTGGTCTGACACAGTGATGCGCACGGTGCCGGAAGGCTTGTCGCGATAGGCCGTCAGGGCAGCGATGTCGGTCTCGATTTCCGCGATGCGCGGCGCGAGCGATTGACGAAGCCGCTCCCCGGCCTCTGTTGTCGATACGCTGCGTGTCGTTCGCGCCAGGAGCCGCAACCCCATACGCGTTTCGAGCCGCTTGATGGTGTGGCTGAGGGTCGACTGCGTAACGCCGATCTTGGCGGCCGCTTTGGTAAAACTGCGTTCTTCGGCTACGACCAGAAACCACAGCAGGTCGTTGAAATTCTCCCGCGCCATGCAGCCTCCTGTGAACCAATCTCTCCCCATATTTATGTTTCTGGTCGATAAGTTCAAACGAATTCAAGAGGCTAATCATGGCAATCTTCCAGTGCCATCTTTCGCCGTGGACAAGCCGCCCGGATCGCATCGGGGCGGCCGGCTTGCATGTTCGGTGAAATTCATGGACACGACTTTCGACGACAGGCTGGTTGAGCCTCGCACGGCCTGGGGCGCGGTGTTTTCGATGGCGCTTTGCGTCGCCGTTCTCATCGCCTCCGAGTTCATGCCGGTCAGCCTGCTGACGCCAATAGCGGGCGATCTCGGCATCACCGAAGGTCGCGTCGGTCAGGCAATCTCCATCTCCGGCGTCTTTGCGGTCGTCACCAGCCTGCTCATCGTCGCTCTCGCGAAGCGCATCGACCGCAAGCGCGTTCTGCTCTCCTTTTCGCTGCTGCTGGTGGCGTCCGGCGTGGTGGTGACATTCGCGCCCAATTACACGGTGCTGATGATCGGCCGCGCCTTGCTTGGAATCGCCATCGGCGGATTCTGGTCGATGTCCACCGCGATCGTCATGCGTCTGGTGCCGGAAGACTCCGTGCCTAAGGGGCTGGCGATGATCAACGCCGGCAACGCCATCGCGGCCACCGTATCGGCCCCTCTGGGGAGCCTGCTCGGCGATCATGTCGGCTGGCGCGGCGCGTTCTTCCTCGTGGTTCCATTGGCGTTGTTCGCACTGGTGTGGCAGTGGCTCGCTTTGCCTTCGCTGCCACCGAGGCGGCGCCAGGCGTCGGGCAGCGTCTTCAGGCTGCTTTTGCGCCGGCAGGTGGCACTCGGCATGACGTCGATCCTGCTGCTTTTCATGGGCCAGTTCGCGCTCTTCACCTATCTTAGGCCGTTCCTCGAATCCGTGACCGGTTTTAGCGTTTCGACCCTGTCGGCAGTCCTCCTCGTGATGGGCCTCGCCGGCGTTGCCGGCACCTGGACCATCGGCGAGTTGGTCAGGACGCGCCTTTATGGCATCGTCATCGCCATTCCGCTGATCATGGCATTGCTGGCGACGGCGCTGATCGCGTTGGGATCGATGCCAATTGCCGTCGCGGCGCTGTTGATCGGCTGGGGCTTCTTCGGAACCGCGGCGCCTGTAGGCTGGGGCACCTGGCTAAGCCGTGCATTGGGCGACGACGCCGAGGCTGGCGGTGGCCTGCAGGTAGCCGTCATCCAGTTCGCCATTACGCTCGGCGCTGCGACAGGCGGCCTGTTGTTTGACGCCTTCGGTTGGCGGAGCCCTTTCGGGTTCGGCGCCGTGTTGCTGCTGGGATCGGCTCTCGCCGCGGCCGCCGCGGCCTGCGATCACAGCCGAGGCGCGAGATGAAGCCCGTCACGCGCCGCGCTGCGATCGTCACGCTGCTGGGCAGCACCGTCGGTTCATCCATCGCTCTTGCCCAGAGCGGGCGAGCGGCACCCTCAGAGAGAATGATCATGCAGATCGCAATCGACGTGAGCGGCACGCGCTTGACGGCATCGCTGTTCGACAATCCAAGCGCCCGCGACTTCGCCTCGATGCTGCCGCTCGATCTGGCGCTTGAGAACTACGCCGCCAACGAGAAGATCGGCTATCTGCCGCGCAAGCTGACGACGGACGGCAGCGGTCCCTTTGGCGGCGAGGCCATTGGTGACATCGCGTACTATGCGCCGTGGGGCAACCTCGCCTTTTTCTATGGCGGCTACCGATATTCGCGAGGGCTGATCCGGCTTGGAAGGCTCGACGGCGATATCGCGCCTTTGCTGCGCGACGGTCGTTTCACGGTGCGCATCGAGCGCCTGCCATGATGTAAAGGAGAAAATTATGCTTGGAACAATTCTTTACGGTCCCGGCGACATTCGCTGCGAGGAGGTCGAGGAGCCGAAGCTCCTCGCGCCGACCGACGCCATCGTCAAGCTCTCGGCAAGCTGCATCTGCGGCTCCGACCTGTGGCCGTATCGCGGGCTTCAGCCGGTGAACGAACCGATGCATATGGGCCACGAATATTGCGGCGTGGTTGTGGAAGTCGGCAGCGCGGTCCGGACTGTGAAGCCAGGGCAGTTCGTCGTCGGTTCGTTCTGCATTTCCGACAACACCTGTCCGCATTGCCGCTTCGGCTTCCAGTCATCGTGCGAGCAACGCGAGTTCATGAGCCGCGCGCAAGCGCCGCTGGCTCGCGTGCCGCTCGCCGACGGCACTCTGGTCGCTACCGCGGAACTGCCCGAGGACGATCTTATTCCGGGCCTGCTGGCGGCGTCGGACGTTCTCGGCACCGGCTGGTACGCAGCCGATGCCGCGCGGGTGCAGCCAGGCTCGACGGCCGTCGTCGTGGGCGACGGGGCGGTTGGGCTGATGGGCGTGCTTGCGGCCAGGCAGATGGGCGCGGAGCGGATTATCGCCATGAGCCGTCACAAGACGCGCCAGGACCTCGCCCTCGAATTTGGCGCGACCGACATCATCTCCGAACGTGGTAGCGAGGGCGTGGCCCGGATCAAGGAACTGACCGACGGCGTCGGCGCGGAATCGGTGCTGGAATGTGTCGGCACGCAGGAATCCATGATGCAGGCCATCAACTGCGCGCGTCCCGGTGGTTCGATCGGCTTCGTCGGAGTGCCGCACGGCGTCCAGCTCGACGGCCAGGGTTTGTTCTTCGCTCAGAAAAGCTTGCTTGGCGGTCCCGCTCCCGTGCGGCGCTTCCTTCCGCACCTGATGGACCTCGTACTCGATCGCAAGATCAATCCCGGAAAGGTCTTCGATCTCACGCTGCCGCTTTCGGATGTTGCCGAGGGTTATCGCGCCATGGATGAGAGGCGGGCGATCAAGACGCTGCTCCGGGTGTGAGCAGCAGCTAAACACTTTCCGGAAACCGGTGCGCCAAAACGGCGCACCGGTTTCCGCCATTTTGTCGTGTATCGCAGGAGAAAGCGCCGAATAAATGAGCGCGCCCTCAACAGGATTTCCGAGACATGACAGCGATGGGCGCGGCGGCACTGCTGATCCTTGTCCTGACCTATGCCGGCATCGCCATCGGCAGGATACACGGGCTGCGCCTCGACAGGGCAGGGATCGCGCCGCTCGACGGTCCACTTTTGCGTATTGAACTCCGCTATTTTGGTCCCAAGCGAATAGCGTCTCCTGCCTCACTCCCACCTCTTTGACCGGCTTGGATAGTGTCAGGGCTTGTCGTTCCAGTCCTTGGTATTCGACCAGGAGTAAACGGTGGATCATTCATGAAACTTATTCTCGTCCTGGCTGCCTTGGCGCTGCTTAGCGCTTGCAAGACCAGCGCCACGCCTCCGGCCGCTGCTTCGGTCCCGGCTCCTGCCGTGACGACGCCAAGCACAGCGGGTTTCGATCCGCTTCCTGGCGACGCGCTCAAGTCATTGATCGTCGGGAAAGCGCTTCACCTTTCGGGCACGAGCGATAGCACTGCCACATACTTTGCCGACGGCAGATACGATTCCGTTGATGCGAACGGCCATTCGACGGGAACCTATGCCTTTCAGGGTGACAAGGTTTGTGTGACTTTCTCGACCGGCCCAACCCGGAAAGGGAGCAAGCGGTGCGACCAGGTTGCAATGATCGGCACCGACTACTGGCTCATCGCCACGGACGGCCAACGGTCGAAGGTCAAGTCGATCGAGCCTGTAGCCGGGTCTGCGCCTAAGCCGTCATAGCACCGGTCTAAGCCGTCGCAGCATCGGTCTCGTCCCGCCAAGTCGCCGGCCACGGCTCGGCCATCTTCCTTGTTGTCGGATTTTGGACTATTCGACGCTGACAACGGCGCCGGCGCAGCTCTCGTCGGCGGATATCGCGTCAGGCACCGAGGTCGGTTCCGGACAGATACATTCGCCGACGGCCCGATCTGAACAGGATTTCCAGACATGACAGCGATGGGCGCGGCGGCACTGCTGATCCTTGTCCTGACCTATGCCGGCGTCGCAATCGGCAGGATACCTGGGCTGCGCCTCGACCGGGCGGGTATCGCGCTGCTCGGCGGTGCGGCGATGATCGCCATCGGCGCGCTCAGCATGGAGGACGCCTACCGCGCCATGAGTTTCGACACCATCACGCTTTTGCTCGGCATGATGATCGTGGTGGCGCATCTGAAAGTGTCCGGCGCCTTTCGCGCGCTCGGTGGGTTCGCCATCGAGCACGCCCATGCGCCATTCATGCTGCTGGTGATGGTGACGCTCTTGACCGGCGTCTTGTCGGCATTCCTGGTCAACGACGCAATCTGCCTGGTCATGGCGCCGATCGTCGTCCACGTCACCCGCGTCATCAACCGCAACCCGGTTCCCTATCTGGTCGCGACTGCCACGGCATCGAATTGCGGCAGTGTCGCCACCATCACCGGCAATCCGCAGAATATGGTCATCGGCGCGCTGTCGGGGATTTCCTATCCGGCCTTTTCGGCCGCGCTGGCGCCGGTCGCGCTGTTCGGCCTCGTCGCCGTCATTGTCATCATCCGCATCGTCTACCGCGCCGAATTTTCGCGCAAGGCCGAGCTCAGCCCCGAAGTCTATCGCGGCCGCATGCTGCCGGGACAGGTGCTCAAGGCGGTGGTGGTCTGCATCGGCCTGGCGATCGCCTTCTTTGCCGGCGTTCCCGTTGCCAAGGCGGCTCTGATCGGCGGCGCCATTCTTCTTTTGACCCGCGCCATCAAGCCCGAGCGCATCTATCGCGAGATCGACGGGCCGCTGCTGTTCATGTTCGCCGGGCTGTTCATCGTTGTCGCCGGTGCCGAGAAGACGCTGCTCACGCCCGACATCATTGCCTCGGCAAAAGGCCTCGGGCTGGACGATGTCTGGCGGCTGTCCGGCTTCACCGCGGTGCTGTCCAACATCATGAGCAATGTGCCGGCCGTGCTGGCGCTGCGGCCGTTCATACCTGGCCTGGAAAACCCCGAGCGCGCCTGGCTGGTCGTCGCCATGAGCTCGACACTGGCCGGCAATTTTACGCTGCTCGGCTCGGTCGCCAATCTGATCGTCGCCGAGCACGCGCGGATCTCCGGCAAACCGCTGGGCTTCATCGCCTTCTTCAAGGTCGGCCTGCCGCTGACGCTGGTCACGCTTCTTGTCGGGACGGCGTGGCTGGCGGCATAGCCAGTCAGGGCGAAGTCACCGTCAGATGGCCTTTCATGTTCGGATGGAAGCGGCAGAAATAATCGACCGATTCCGCCTTCCTCACCGTCAGGCTCGCGGCCTTCTTCGGCGGGATCATCACCTCCCAGCCGCCGTTCACGGTTGCCGTGTGGGCGAATACGTCCTTGTTCACCCACCGGATCGTGTCGCCGACCTTCGCCTCGATCTTTGCCGGCGAAAACACAAGCTTCTCGATCGTCACCTCAATGGTTTCGGCCTTGGCCGGTGCGGCACCGATGGTCAGCGCCAGTGCAACCCACAGATGCCGCCTCGACACCATTGGTCCAATCCTCACTTCAGCATGCCGGCGACATGTTCGGCGTGCTGTTCATGGCCCTGGAATATTTTCAGGCCGGTTTCCAGCAGGCTCTTCAGCTCGGCATTGCTGGCGGACGGGATCAGCAGCGTTTCCAGCGCGCCATTGACCTGCTTGTGGTAGGCCACTTCACTGGCGACATAGGCCTTGTCGAACGCCGCGCCCTTGAGCTTGGCAAGCTTGGCACGTTCTTCGGCCGCCGCCTTGGTCAGCGCTTTGCTGGTCGGATTGTCCTCAGGCGTGACCTTGAGCTTCTTGACCAGCTCGAGAGCCTGTCTGTTGACCGCCTCGTGATCTCGCACCATGTCCTTGGCGAAATCTACGACCTCTTTGTTTTTCGATTTCTTCAGCGCCTGCTTGGCCGCCTCGACGTCAAGCACGCCCGCTGTGTAGGCGATATCTGCGATCTGCGGATCGGTTGGCTTGTCGGCAGCTTGCGACAAGGGCGCTGCGCTAAGCAGGAAAAGTGCGGCCAGTGCCGTGGTCGATCGAATAAACATGATGCTCTCCTTCGCCCCGACGCGGAACTGCATCGGGCTTCGTTTTCAGTGACGCTCATTGGATGCAGGTCGCCGGCAAACGTTCCCGCAAAAATCAACGCGACCTACCCGGAAAGACCAAGCCGCCGCATCACGGCATTGGTCAGCCGCTCACAGCGCCGACCCGCGAATGGAAAGGCGTCGAGCAGCACCGGGCCGATCTGGTCGTCCAGCGCCTTGCGCACGAGGGCACGGGCGCGGTGCAGCCGGGTCTTGATGGTTTCGGGCCGCACGCCAAGCAGTTCGGCGGTCTCCTCGATGCTCAGTCCCTCGATGACGCGCGCCACGAACACCATCCGGTAGACATCGGGAAGACTGTCGGTTGCCCGTTCGACAAGCTCAAGGATCTGCCGCTGCGCCATCGTCCTCTCCGGATCGTCGCTCGGGTTGAGGGGGAACCGGATGATTTCGGCTTGCGGATTTTCAGGCATCGCTACCATTCGCCGCCTTTTGCGCAAGCGGCCGAGCGCTTCGTTGATGACGATACGCGACAGCCACGTGGCGAGCGAGGCATCGCCGCGAAAGGCCTCGAGATGGGCAAAGGCGCTGACATAGGCCTCCTGGACGATGTCCTCGGCTTCGCTGTCGTCACGCACTACGCCGCTGGCGATGCGGTAGAGCCTTTGGTTGTGCGTCTTGATGATGGTGCGGAATGCATCGCCATCGCGTGCCAGCGCGCGGCCGACAAGCTGCATATCGCCGGAAGCGGCGGACGTTGCCGTCAACGTAGCAGGCATGGCCGATCTCCTGATAGGCTCCTCATCGGGATATTGGATGCATCTGCCGACAAAAGGTTCCCGACCAATCCGCCGGCCAGCTTGGACCCGCATCAAGGGCCGGCAGTGGCTATTCTACTGCTTCCACCACATCGGCGTCTTATTCTCTTTTTAGGCACCGTTTCATCGGCAGATCGGCCGCGATTACGTGGCTCAGATCGCTATTGTTCCAGGCTGTTACGCCGATTTCCTGACTTAGCTTGGAAAGGTGCCGGCTCAGGCGTGGGCGGCCGCCGCCAGCCCACGCGCCAGGTCGGCCTTCAAATCCTCGATGTCCTCGAGCCCGATCTGCAACCGCACCAGCGGTCCGTCATACGGGCCCTTGGCGACGGTACGGTCGCCCAGGAATACCGGCACGGCAAGGCTCTCATAGCCGCCCCAGGAATAGCCGAGGCCGAAAAACTTCAACGCGTCGAGGAAGGCGTGCTGCTGCTTCTGTCCGCCGCCTGCAAGAACGATCGAGAAGATGCCGCTCGATCCGCAAAAATCGCGCTTCCACAAAGCGTGGTCGGGGTGGCTGGGCAGCCCCGGATGCAGCACCTGCGCCACGCCCGGCTGGCTCTCCAGCCAGACGGCGAGGGCAAGCGCGCTCTTTTGATGGTGTTCCAGCCGCACGCCCATGGTGCGCAGGCCGCGCAGCACCTGGTAGACGTCGTCCGGCCCGGCGCAGCAGCCCATCGTGTTGAACGTCTCGCAAAGCTGCTTCCAGCAGTCCGCATTGGCCGACACCGTGCCAAGCAGCACGTCGGAATGGCCGGCCGGGTATTTCGTCGCCGCTTGGATCGAGATGTCGACGCCATGGTCGAGCGGACGGAAGTAGAGCGGCGTCGCCCAGGTGTTGTCCATCATGACGATGGCGCCGGCGGCATGTGCCGCCATGGCGATGGCCGGTATGTCTTGCACCTCGAAAGTGTTGGAGGCCGGCGATTCGGTGAACACGACCCTGGTGTTGGGCTTGATCAGCGCCGCAATGGCGGCGCCGATGCGGGGATCGTAATATTCGACCTCGACGCCCAGCCGCTTCAGCATCGTGTCGGCGAAGTTGCGGGTCGGGTGATAGACGGAATCGACGATCAGCAGATGGTCGCCGGCCGACAGGAAGGCGAGCAGCGGCAGCACCACTGCCGCCAGGCCGGACGGCACAGCGACCGTGCCGGCGGAGCCTTCCAGCGCGTCGATCGCGCTGGTCAGCGCATCGGTGGTCGGCGTGCCGCGCGTGCCGTAGGTGTATTTCTGGCCGCGTGCCGCCATCGTCGCCGCGTTGGGATAGAGCACGGTCGAGGCATGCACGACCGGCGGATTGACGAAGCCGAAATAGTCATGCGGGTTGTTGCCGGAATGGGCGAGCCGCGTGTTGATGCCCATCTCGCTGCCGTCTTTTGCCATTGCTTTTCGTCCCATGGGTAGGTCGTTAGCCATAGTGCGGCGGCATTGGCCACGCAACCGCGCGGCGCCCGCCAGGCCAAGGTCTCGAATATGCCAATTCAGCAATGCGCCGTAGATCCTCTGGACGGCTGCCAGGTGCGCTTGGCAAGTCACGGTCCGACTTTGCCGGCTTTATTGGCGCGCTGACCAATTTGCGAGCGCGTTTGTCTGCAATTTCAGGCATTTCAGGCGGTTGGTTTTCAAAGTCTTTCGGATTTGGTCATTTCCCTTGACCTCACAGGAATAATCGCCTTCGATGTTGTTCGTGAATGGGAGGCAGCGCGTCGGTTACGATGCGGGATTCCGGTAATGGGCCGGGATACATAGCTGCGTTCACACGGGAAAAAGTCAGGTTCGCCTGGAAAAACAGAAAAGGGTCTGTGGGTCATGAAACACATTGCAATCGGCGTTTTGGGCGCCGCCGCGTTTGGATTCGCGGCTTCGGCGGCTTCGGCGGCCACGCTCGACGATGTCAAGGCGAAGGGCTTCATCCAATGCGGCGTCTCGACCGGCCTGGCCGGCTTCTCGGCGCCGGACGACAAGGGTGAGTGGCAAGGCATCGATGCGGATTTCTGCCGCGCGGTCGCGGCCGCCGTGTTCGGCGACGGCACCAAGGTGAAGTTCACGCCGCTCAGCGCCAAGGAACGGTTTACCGCTTTGCAGTCGGGCGAGATCGACATCCTGTCGCGCAACACCACCTGGACCATCAATCGCGACACCGCACTCGGCCTGAACTTCATCGGCACCACTTATTATGACGGCCAGGGCTTCATGATCAACGCCAAGAAGCTTCCGGGCGTGAACTCGGCGCTGCAGCTTTCTGGCGCGGCGGTCTGCGTGCAGAGCGGCACCACGACCGAGCTCAACCTTGCCGACTATTTCAAGTCGAACAAGATGGAGTACAACCCGGTCGTCTTCGAAAAGCTCGAAGAGGTCAACGCCGCCTATGACGCCGGCCGCTGCGACGTCTACACCACCGATCAGTCCGGCCTCTATGGCATCCGTCTGACGCTCGGCGCGCCGGCCGACCACGTCGTGTTGCCCGAGATCATCTCCAAGGAACCGCTTGGGCCGGCCGTGCGCCAGGGCGACGACCAGTGGTACCACATCGTCAAGTGGACCTATTTCGCGCTGCTCGACGCCGAGGAACTCGGCATCACCAAGGCTAATGTCGACGAGATGAAGAACTCGGACAATCCCGAGATCAAGCGCGTGCTCGGCCAGGAAGCCGACACCAAGATCGGCACCGATCTCGGCGTCTCCAACGACTGGGTCGTCAACATCGTCAAGGCAGTTGGCAATTACGGCGAGATGTTCGAACGCAATGTCGGTTCGGGCAGCCCGCTGAAGATCGCGCGCGGCATCAACGCGTTGTGGACCAAGGGCGGCCTGCAATACGCTCCGCCGATCCGCTGATCGAAAATTGATCCGGAAGGCAGATCGCCTGCCTTCCGGTTTCTCTTTCAGAGGACGGTCGAATGGCATCGCAGGAAGTTCTTCGCGAGGAGCCAAGCCGCGGTTCCTTCATCAATGATCCTCGCGTCCGCGGTATATTCTTTCAAGCAGTGGTCCTCGTCCTGCTGGTAGCGGGGGTCTGGTGGGTTACCCACAACGTCATCGTCAATCTGACGCGCCTGCACATCGCTTCCGGCTTCGGCTTCCTCAAGGGCCGCGCCGGCTTCGACATCAGCGAAAGCGCGATCGCTTATTCGTCGGATTCGACCTATGGCCGCGCCATTTTGGTTGGCTTTATCAACACCGTGATCGTTGCTGTCGTCGGCATCATCACCGCCACCATCATCGGTTTCATCGTCGGCATCGGCCGGCTGTCGCAGAACTGGCTGATCAGGAAGATCTGCACGGTCTATGTCGAGGTCTTTCGCAACATCCCGCCGCTGCTGGTCATCTTCTTCTGGTATTCCGGCGTGCTTGCCGTGCTGCCGCCGCCGCGCGAGAGCATCAATTTGCCGTTCGGCTCCTTCCTCAACCAGCGCGGCTTCTATTTTCCGCGCGCTATGTGGGGCCAGGGCTCCTGGCTGATCTTGGTCGCGCTGCTCCTTGGCATCGCCATGGCCTGGTTCGTCGCCCATAAGGCGCGGCAGCGGCAGATGGCGACGGGTCAGCCATTCCCGGTGCTCTGGACATCCATAGCGTTGATCGTCGGCCTGCCGCTGCTGGCTTACGCGCTGAGTGGCTTTCCGCTGAGCTTCGAATTCCCAAAGCAGTCGACCTTCAACCTGGTTGGTGGCTTTCAGGTCAGGCCGGAGTTCCTGTCGCTCTATCTGGCGCTGTCCTGCTATACGGCAGCCTTCATCGCCGAGATCGTGCGTGCCGGCATCAGGGGGGTCAGCAAGGGCCAGACCGAGGCGGCCGCGGCACTCGGGCTGCGCTCGGGATCGATCCTCAGGCTTGTCGTCGTTCCGCAGGCGATGCGCATCGTCATTCCGCCGTTGACCAGCCAATATCTCAACTTGACCAAGAACTCCTCGCTGGCCATCGCCATCGGCTATCCGGACCTGACGGCGACCGCCGGCACTGTCTTGAACCAGACCGGGCAGGCGGTCGAAGGCGTAGTGATCATGATGGCTGTCTATCTCGCGCTCAGCCTGATCACGTCGGCGATCATGAACGTCGTCAACGCCAGGATGGCGCTGGTGGAGAGGTAGGGCCATGCAGGAGCACGACATGTCCTGGGTACGGACGGAGATGGCGCTGGCGCAGCCGGCGCCGTCGAGCGAGCGTGGCCTCACCGCCTGGATCCGCAAGAACCTGATCGCCACCACGGGCGACACCATCCTGACCATCGTCGGCATCGCGCTGGTCGCTATGATCCTGCCGCAAATCGTCAATTGGGCCTTCATCAACGCCCAGTGGACCGGACCCGACCGCTCGGTCTGCGCCACCGTGGCGCAAGGCGGCGTCCAGCCGGACGGCTGGACCGGCGCCTGCTGGGCGTTCGTCAACGCCAAGTTCGGCCAGTTCATGTTCGGCACCTATCCTATCGAGGAGCGTTGGCGGCCGATCCTGGTGGCCATCCTGTTTGTGGCTCTGCTGGTGCCTTTGCTTATCCCACGCGTGCCGCGCAAAGGGCTGAACGCCATTCTTCTCTTCCTGGTGCTGCCGGTCGTCGCCTTCGTTCTGCTGGTCGGCGGCATGTTCGGCCTGCCGCATGTCGAAACGTCGCGGTGGGGTGGACTGCTGGTGACGCTCAGCCTGTCGTTCGTCGGCATAGCCGTGTCGCTGCCGATCGGCATTATGCTGGCGCTCGGCCGGCGCTCGAAGATGCCCATCGTCAAGACGCTGTGCGTGGTCTTCATCGAGACGGTACGCGGCATTCCGCTGATCACCGTGCTGTTCTTTGCCAGCGTCATGCTGCCGCTGTTCCTGCCGGCCGGTGTCAGCTTCGACAAGTTCCTGCGCGCGCTGATCGGTGTGTCGTTGTTTGCCGCTGCCTACATGGCCGAAGTGGTGCGCGGCGGCCTGCAGGCGATCCCCAAGGGCCAGTATGAAGGCGCCGATTCGCTCGGCCTCGGCTATTGGCAGAAGATGGGCCTGGTCGTCATGCCGCAGGCGCTGAAGCTGGTCATTCCCGGCATCGTCAACACCTTCATCGGCATGTTCAAAGACACCAGCCTGGTCATCGTCATCTCGATGTTCGACCTGCTCGGCATCGTCAAGCAGAACTTCTCTGACGCCAACTGGGCGACGCCGCAGACGGCCAGGTCCGGCCTGGTGTTCGCGGCCTTCATCTTCTGGCTGTTCTGCTTCGGCATGTCGCGCTATTCGATGTACACGGAACGCCGCCTCGACACCGGCCACAAACGCTAAAAAAGGGATCTTGCCATGGCCATAGAAAACGCCGTCAGCGCGGAAGAGATCAAGGTCAATGCCGCCAAGATGCATATTTCCACCACCGATGTCGCCATCGACATCATCGCCATGCACAAATGGTACGGCGAATTCCATGTGCTGAAGGACATCAATCTGAAGGTGATGCGCGGCGAGCGGATCGTCATCTGCGGTCCGTCGGGCTCCGGCAAATCGACGATGATCCGCTGCATAAACCGACTGGAGGAACACCAGAAGGGCAAAATCATCGTCGACGGCAAGGAACTGACCAATGATCTGAAGAAGATCGACGAGGTGCGCCGCGAGGTCGGCATGGTGTTCCAGCACTTCAACCTGTTCCCGCATTTGACCATCCTGGAGAACTGCACGCTGGCGCCGATCTGGGTGCGCAAGACGCCCAAGAAGCAGGCCGAGGAAATCGCCATGCATTTCCTCAAGCGCGTCAAGATCCCCGAACAGGCCAACAAATATCCCGGCCAGCTTTCGGGCGGCCAGCAGCAGCGCGTGGCGATCGCCCGCTCGCTGTGCATGAACCCGCGCATCATGCTGTTCGACGAACCGACCTCGGCGCTCGACCCGGAAATGATCAAGGAAGTGCTGGAGACGATGGTCGGGCTGGCGGAGGAGGGCATGACCATGCTCTGCGTCACCCACGAGATGGGCTTTGCGCGCAAAGTCGCCAACCGCGTGATCTTCATGGACCAAGGCCAGATCGTCGAGCAGAACACGCCGGCCGAGTTCTTCGACAACCCGCGCCATGAACGCACGAAACTGTTTCTGTCTCAGATCCTGCACTGATCCTGTACGCCGGTTTGGACAAGACCGGCAGACCGGGCTCTCTGTCTTGCTCGGGCCTTGCGCGTATTCGACGAGCGGTGATGCTCGGGAGATGAACCAGCGCCTGCGCTGGACGTGTTTGGGCTCATTGGCGCTCATCCCGGGCGCGCTGGTGCATATCGTGCGGCTGCGTGATGGGATCATGCGTGGCATGTTCTTTGGGCGGTCGGGCGCTGCGCCCAGAAGATAGCAAGGTCGCGTGCGACCGCATCGCCGTCCCTGCAACTCGCACGTACGGCCGGCGCGGATCATAAGCGCGCCGGCCGCGTTCATTGCCATTGGGAGTTGTATAACAAGCCGCGTGGGCGAGTGCGGCGGCAGGTCAAGGGTTCATCCTGATGCTCATACAACCGATCGATTATTTTCTTGTCGTTTGGTTCGCGCTGGCGCTGGCTTCGACGCTTTATGTCGGCTTCGACCAATATCGCAACAACCCCGAGCCGGTGGTGATGAAATGGGGTTTCATCCTGGTCACCCTCTATATGGGTCCACTCGGCTTGCTGCTCTACGTGCTCACCGACAAGGAACCCCGACCGGGCGAGCATGAGGTCTTCACCCGGCCGCTCTGGAAGCAGGGCGTCGGCTCCACCATCCACTGCGTCGCAGGCGATGCCACCGGCATCATTCTCGCCGCCGCCATCACGGCGGCGCTCGGCCTGCCGATGTGGATCGACCTGATCGTCGAATATCTCGCCGGCTTTGCCTTCGGCCTGTTCATCTTCCAATCGCTGTTCATGAAATCGATGATGGGCGGCACCTATTGGGAGAACGTGCGCAAGAGCTTCCTGCCCGAGTTCATCTCGATGAACTTCATGATGGCCGGCATGGCACCCGTCATGAGCTTCCTGATGATGGGCCGCGACATGCGCGCGATGGAACCGACGGAGCTTTTGTTCTGGGGTGTGATGTCGATCGGCGTCATCGCCGGCTTTGCGCTTGCCTACCCGGCCAATGTCTGGCTGGTCGCCCGCGGCTTGAAACATGGGCTGATGACACAGCGCCAGCAGACAGCCGGCACGAACGGTCGGGAGCAGGCCGGCCATGGGCAGCACGCGCAGATGCAAATGCAGCAGGCCGACGCCAGTGGCCGCGGCCATCACGGGCGAGGCCACGATATGGCTTCCCACAAAGGCAAAGGCAGCGGCGGTCATCACATGGAGACGGATGCCACGACCCCGCAGGTCGCTGCCCTTGGTGCCGTCTCCCTGCTGGCGCTCGCCATCGGCATGATCGCGCCGGCGAATTGGCTGAACCTGACGCTGTCGGCGCGCGACGTCGGCGGGGTGATCATGCCGCAAGGCATGATCATGGACCGCGACACTCCGGCCGACGCGATGCGCGACATGGCCGCCACCGATCCGCGCCTTGTGGCCGCCTCTTATGATCTGACGACAAAGGGTGACCAGGACCTGCCGTTTCGAATGGAGAACGGCATCAAGGTGTTCGAGCTCAGGCCTTCGGTGGTCCGCTGGCAAATCCTGCCGGACGTTGCGGTCGACGCCTATGCCTATAATGGCCAGATTCCCGGCCCGCGAATTCACATTCGCCAGGGCGACCGGGTCAGGATCAACGTCACCAACGGCCTGCCTGAGGAAACGACGGTGCATTGGCATGGCCTGATCCTGCCGAACCAGATGGATGGGCCAGCCGAAATCACCCAGGCGCCGATCGAGCCCGGGCAATCCTATTCATACGAGTTCACCGCAACCCAGCACGGAACTTATTTCTACCACCCTCATGCCAAGCCCGACCGGACCCAGGCGCTCGGTCTATATGGTGCACTGATCATCGATCCGGCCAATCCCGCCGATGAGGTCGCGGCCGACCATGATTACGTCATCGAGCTTCAGGAATGGCTGGTGCGGGAAGGGCTGACCTACCCGTCGATGCCGATGGACGGCGGCATGCCGAATTTCTTCACCATCAACGGCAAGGCCTATCCCTCGACCGAGACGATCCAGATGAAGGTCGGCGAGACGCTCAAGGTGCGGTTCATCGGCACCAATAACGGCTTCATCCATCCGATGCATATCCATGGTGGACCGTTCGAGGTCGTCGCCCGTGACGGCGAGACGCTTCCCGCATCGGCTCGGTTTCTTGCCGATACGATCAATGTCGGGCCGGGTCAGCGATACGACGTGATCTGGAAGGCGCAGCGTCCGGGCAAATGGCTGATCCACTGCCACATCCCGCATCACACCACGAACAACAATGTCGAGGAGAAGGGCGGTGGCGGGCTCATGGTCGTCATCGACGTCACGTGACCCGCTAGCCGCCTACAAAGGAGCGTCAACGCTCGTGGCCGTGGTTTTCGGCAGCCGCGTGCTCGTGAGGGTGCGGATGGTCGTTCTCTCCACGTTCGGTTGAAAACCGCACGTTCGCCGCAGCCAAGGCTGGCATATACTGGAACAGTTTGTCTTTCAGCGCTGCCGCGATCTTGTTCGCTTCCGACAGCGGCAGAGTTTCGTCTGCGGCAATTGCGATGTCGGCGTGTAATCTATGACCGATCCAGCGCGCTTTGGCATCGACAATATGCGCGCCCGGAACACGCTCGGCGGCATGATGGATTTCCTCAATTACCCTAGGGTCGACGCCGTCCAGCATGCGGGTCAACACCGAGCGAGCCGACTGCCACACGATGCCGAAGATCGCGATCGTGATCAGCAGGCCGACGATCGGGTCAGCCAGCGGAAAACCGAGCCAGACGCCAAACGCACCGAGGACCACGGCAAGGCTGGTAAGGCCCGTCGGTGCGGGCGTGGTAGCCGTCGGCGATCAGCGCCGCGCTGTTGATTTCCCGACCGACCCGAATGCGGAACACCGCGACAGCCTCATTGCCGAGAAACCCGACAATACCCGCCGCGGTCAGCCAGCCGAGATGTGTCACACCTAGCGGATTGAACAGCCTGTCAGTCGCCTGGTAACCGGCGACAATGGCGCTGAACAGGATGATCAGGACGATGATGATCCCGGCCAGATCCTCGACCCGGCCAAGGCCGTAGGTGAAGGTCCGCGATGGCTTGCGCCGGGCCAGCATGAACGCGATCCACAGCGGAATCGCCGTAGTGGCATCCCCGATATTGTGGATCGTATCGGCCAGCAGCGCCACGCTGCCCGACAGCACGACCACGACCATCTGCAATGCCGCCGTGACTGCCAGAATGACGAACGACCATTTTATGGCCCAGATGCCACGATCGGTGGTGGCGATCGTTGCATCGATGACGCCGTGGGTGTGAGCGTGCGAACGGTGATCGCCATGGCTATGGTTATGGGTGGCGGGATCGTGCGAGCCGAAACCAAACCAGTCCAGAATCCGCACTACAATGTCGTTCATAGATACTTCGCCAGCTGCTTGAGCTCCGCCAGCGAATTGCCGCCGGTTTCCGCGCTGTCAGTAAAGGCAATGTTCGATGTGATCGTGGATCAGCTCGCGCTTGGCGCTGCTGATGGCCCTTTCGACGGCATGGAGCTGCTGCGCCAGATCAACGCAAGGGCGATGCGCCTCGATCATGGACAGCACCGCCGCAAGGTGGCCTTGCGCGCGCTTCAGGCGCTTTATGATGGAAGGATGCGAAGCATGGAGGTGATCTGACATGCTTGACGCATATCCTCCGGGGGAGGATATGCGTCAAGCGCTTTTATCAGCCGGTACAACTTCCACAGACACTTCACCTTGAGCATTGCTTGCTCTATGCCTTCCCCATGAAGAAGCTTGCTCGTTTTCTTGGCCTGCTGGTCGTCGCAATAGTCGTTGCGGTGGCGCTTGGCACGCTGCTGCCGCGCCCGCTCTGGCCGGCGGCCGTTGCCGATCCGATCGGCGCAAGCCACCGCATCCTGGTGCTGCAAAATCCGATCCACACCGACATCGCCATCCCGGTCGACGACAATGTGCGCCGGCGCTTCCATTTCCTGGTCGATGCCGGCATTCCGGCCGACATGGCGGAGGTCCGCTACATCGTCTTCGGCTGGGGCGGCCGCGCCTTCTATCTGGAGACGCCGACCTGGTCGGAGCTGAAGGCGGTGCCGGTGCTCAAGGCGCTGACCGTCGACGCCTCGGTGATGCATGTCGACGTTTCCGGCGACATCGCCGAGCTGCATCCCGACGTCGCCGGCTTCGCCATCGGCGATGAGCGCTTTGCGGCGCTGCTCGATTACATTGCAGCAAGCTTCCAGCAGGGACCCAACGGGGCCATGCCGATCGAGAACGCCGCCTATTCCCGCTTCGATCGTTTTTTCGAAGCCAACGGCCATTTCAACGCGCTGGTCGGCTGCAACACCTGGACGGCGGCGGCGTTACGCATAGCCGGGCTGCGCACAGGCTGGTGGAACCCGCTGCCGGCCTCGCTCGGCCTGTCGATGCGGCTTTATGATTGACAGGTGTTCCGGCTGATCAGCGCCGCGATTCTTCGCGCCCCCTCTGTCCTGCCGGACATCTTCCCCACAGGGAGGGAGATTGGCAGCTTCGGCGCTGCGCTTCATCCTGCAACGTTGCAAATTGGCGAAAGCCGAGGTGACGGCCGATTCTCCCCCCAAGTGGGGGAGATGTCCGGCAGGACAGAGAGGGGCGCTGTCCCGCCGGCCTGTCGAGCGTATCATCGCGCGCCACCATCCGGCATCCGCCAGCCATAGAGCCAGTCGAGATCAGCGGTTAGCTTTTCGGACGAGCGCATCGCCAGGAACAGGTTGCGGGCCATCGCCACCGGCCCGGCCGCATGCCAGGCGAGGCGGTTGATGGCGCCGCGGCGGGCGACCTGGGCGACGCGCGGCCGCCGTGCCTGTTCCCAAGCGGCAAGCGCCCCCTCAAGATCGGCTGGCGAAGCGGCAACGAAGCCGGCAAGCGTCGCGGCGTCCTCGATCGCCATCGCCGCGCCCTGTGCGGCAAAGGGCGTCATCGCATGCGCCGCATCGCCGATCAGGGCGATCCCTTCCCGCGTCGTCCACCGCCGCTGCTCGACGGTGTGGATCGGCCATGCCGTCCACGGCGCCGCCTCGCCCGCCAGCCGGACCAGCGCCGGCGCGGTACCGCGCATGGCGCTGGCGAAACTGGCGGGGTTGGCATGCCCCGACCAGCCTTCGGCGATGCGCTCGCCCTTGGTGAAGGCAGCGAGGTTGAAGGCAGTGCCACGTCTGACCGGATAGGCGACCATATGGAAGCCGGGATGGAGGAATGCAGTAACGCAATAGGGCGCGCCGACCGCTGCAAAGGCTTGCCCAGCAGGGCTGCCGGCACCCACGGTGGCGCGCCAGGCAAGCTCGCCCGAGAAGCGGCTTCTGACAAAATCGGCCTCCTTGCGGGCCAGCTTTTCTCGCACCGACGACCAGACGCCATCGGCGCCGATCAGCAAGAATGCCGCGGTTTCGACGGTCGTGCCGGCGCTCTCGATCGTCGCCGTGATGCCATGCGGTCCGGTGGCGGCACTGCCGACGCGGGCACCGGTGACAAGCTCGATCTCAGGCCGCTCGGCTGCTCGCTGCATCAGCGCGGCTTGCAGATCGGCACGGTGGGCGACGAGATAGGGCGCCCCCCAGCGCGTTTCGGCGGCGTGGCCAAGCGGTACGCGCGCCAGCTCGCGCAGCGTGGCGGCATCCTTGAGTACGACCGCCTCGGGCCGCACCGCATTGGGCATCAGCCGATCGAGTACGCCGAGTTGTCGAAGAATGCGCGTCGCGTTGGGCGAAAGCTGGATGCCGGCGCCGACAGCCTCGAGGTGCTGCGCTTGTTCGAACAATTTTACCGAATAGCCGCGCTCGGCGAAGGCCAATGCCGCGGTCAGCCCGGCGACGCCCGCCCCGGCGATGACCACCTGCCGGGACTGCGTTTCTCGCATCAGGCTTGTCGCGGAAGAATCAGGCGGCCTGGTCGATATAGAGGCAGCCCGGCGGCTGCGTTTCCAATGCCTTCAGCTTCGGCGAATAGCGATAGAGCGTCGAGCAATAGGGGCAGACTTTTTCATTGTCGTCGCCCATGTCGAGAAACACATGCGGATGGTCGAAAGGTGGGTTGGCGCCGGTGCACATGAATTCCTTGACGCCGATGTCGATCGCCGGATAGCCCGCATCGTTCTGGAAATGGGGAATGGAACCGCCTGCCATCGTCGTCTCCTGATCTTGTCGATTGCATCTGGATTATAACCCGTCTCTTTGCAAGATCGATGAAATGAAACTGTCGCAAAAGCCTGTCAGAGGATAAGTTAAGCCGGTTAACGCCGTAATCGGCGGACGGGTGTGGGAAGAGCAGGAATCATGAACGAACTGAAGCCGGTCCAGAACGAATTCATCACCGTCGAGGTGGCGAGCCCCGAAGGCGGCAATCCCGACCGCTTCGTCAATCGCGAGTTTTCCTGGCTGCAATTCAATCGGCGCGTGCTTGAGGAATCGCTGAACGCCAATCATCCGCTGCTCGAGCGCGTTCGCTTCCTGTCGATATCGGCCGCCAACCTCGACGAGTTCTTCATGGTCCGCGTCGCCGGTCTTGCCGGCCAGGTGCGAGAAGGCATAGTGCTGAAGAGCCCGGACGGCCGCACCCCCGAACAGCAGCTCGAACAATTGCTGCGCGAGGTCGAACGTCTGCAGGAGGACCAGCAGAACAGTCTTTCGGCGCTGATGCTGCTGCTCAACAAGGAAGGCATCGAGAGCATCACCCGTGATGCGCTGACCAAGGACGAGAAGGTCTGGCTCGAGGACCATTTCCAGGAGCAGGTGTTTCCGGTCCTGACGCCGCTGTCGATCGACCCGGCGCATCCGTTTCCGTTCATTCCCAATCTCGGTTTCTCGATGGCGTTGCAATTGCGCCATCGCAAGAACGGCGAGGAAATGAGCGCGCTTTTGCGCCTGCCGGTGGCGCTGAGGCGCTTCATCCGCTTGCCGGATCGCAAGCACCATGTCCGCTTCATCCCGCTCGAAGAGGCGGTCAGTCTCTACATCGGCAAGCTGTTCCCCGGCTATGAGGTCAAGGGCTCCGGTACGTTCCGCATCATCCGCGACAGCGATATCGAGGTCGAGGAAGAATCCGAGGACCTGGTGCGGCTGTTCGAGACGGCACTGAAGCGGCGGCGCCGCGGCTCGGTCATCCGGATCGAATTCGACCGGCTGATGCCGCCCGAGCTGCGCGACTTCGTCGCCGGCGAGCTTGGCGTCTCGGCAAGCCGCATCAGCGTGCTCACCGGTCCGCTGGCGCTCAGCCAGATTTCGGAGATCGTCGCCGTCGCCCGCGACGATCTGAAATTCACGCCCTACAACCCGCGCTTCCCCGAGCGCATCCGCGAGCATGGCGGCGATTGTTTTGCCGCGATCCGCGAGAAGGACATCATCGTCCACCACCCCTACGAATCCTTCGACGTGGTGGTGCAGTTCCTGCGCCAGGCGATGGCCGACCCGGAAGTGGTGGCAATCAAGCAGACGCTCTACCGCACCTCCAACGACAGCCCGATCGTGCGCGCTTTGGTCGACGCCGCCGAGGCCGGCAAGTCGGTGACGGCGCTGGTCGAGCTCAAGGCGCGTTTCGACGAAGAAGCCAACATCCGCTGGGCCCGCGACCTCGAGCGCGCCGGCGTCCAGGTCGTCTTCGGCTTCCTCGAGCTGAAGACCCACGCGAAAATGTCGCTGGTGGTGCGGCGCGAGGATGGCAGGCTACGCAATTACGTGCATCTCGGCACCGGCAACTACCACCCTGTCACCGCGCGCATCTACACCGACCTGTCCTTCTTCACCACCGCCCCGACGATCGCGCGCGATGTCGCCCAGCTGTTCAACTTCATCACCGGCTATGCCGAGCCGGCCGAGCAGATGCGGCTGGCCATCTCGCCGTTTACGCTGCGCGACCGCATCCTCAAGCACATTTCGGACGAGATCAGTCACGCGCTGGAGAGCAGGCCGGCCCGCATCTGGATGAAGATGAACGCCTTGGTCGACCCGATCATCATCGATGCTCTCTATGATGCCAGCCGCGCCGGCGTCGAGATCGATCTCGTCGTGCGCGGCATCTGCTGCCTGAGGCCGCAGGTGCCCGGCCTGTCGGAGAACATCAGGGTGAAGTCGATCGTCGGCCGCTTCCTCGAGCACAGCCGCATCTATTGCTTCGGCAACGGCCACGGCCTGCCCTCGGACGGGGCGATCGTCTACATCTCCTCAGCCGACCTGATGCCGCGCAATCTCGACCGCCGCGTCGAGACCATGGTGCCGATCACCAATCCAACTGTGCATGAACAGGTGCTCGGCCAGATCATGCTCGGCAACATCATGGACAACCAGCAAAGTTTCGACGTATTGGCTGACGGAACTTCCCGGCGCGTTGTGCTGGAGGAGGGCGAGGAACCGTTCAACGCGCAGGAATATTTCATGACCAATCCGAGCCTGTCCGGACGGGGCGATGCGTTGAAGTCGCATGCGCCCAAGCGCATCGCGCAGTTCAAGCGCCGCAAGAAACAGAACGCAGCGACGGGCTGATGATTTCAGCATCCCAGGGCCGGCTTCAGGACCGCCGACCGCTGTCCATCATCGATATCGGGTCGAACTCGATCCGTCTTGTCATCTATGAGGGGCTGGCGCGCTCGCCGACCTTGCTGTTCAACGAAAAGATGCTGGCCGGCCTCGGCCGAGGCATCGTTTCGACCGGAAAGCTCGATCCCGAGGCGGTGACGCGCTCCATGGAAGAGTTCCGCCGCTTCCGCGCGCTGTCCGACCAGGCCGGCGCCGAGCGCATGTATGTGCTGGCGACCGCCGCCGCTCGTGAGGCGGTCAACGGCCCCGACTTCATCCACCGCGCCGAGGATGTGCTCAAGACCGAGATCCAGGTACTGAGCGGCCGCGAGGAAGCCCATTATTCGGCGCTCGGCGTCATCTCCGGTTTCCACCCGGCCAACGGCATTGCCGGCGATCTTGGCGGCGGCAGCCTCGAACTGATCGACATCGACGGTGAGACGATCGGTGACGGCATCACGCTGCCGTTGGGCGGCCTGCGCCTGCAGGACATGGCGAAGAACTCGCTGGCCCAGGCGGCAAAGATCACGCGCGAGCAACTGGCGCGGGCGAAATTGCTGAAAGCCGGGCAGGGCAGGGCCTTCTACACGGTTGGCGGCACCTGGCGAAACCTCGCCCGACTGCACATGGAAATGACCAACTACCCGCTCGGCGTCATGCATCATTACGAGATCGGCATCGAAAGCGCCGCGAACTTCCTCCGGCAGGTCGCGAAAGCAGAGATCGATAAGGTCAAGGGCATCGAGGGCATCTCCAAGAACCGCCGCTCGCTGCTGCCCTATGGCGCCATCGTGCTGCAGGAGATCATGGCGGCGATGCAGCCGTCGAAGATCATCGTCTCGGCGCTGGGCGTGCGCGAGGGCTTTCTCTACTCGCTGCTCGACAAGGCCGAGCAGAAGGCCGATCCACTGATCTCGGCGGCCGAAGAGCTTGCCCGCCTGCGCTCGCGCTCGGTCGACCACGCGCATGAGCTTGTCGAATGGACCGGCAAGGCCTTCGCTGCCTTCGGCATCAACGAAACCAGGGATGAGGCGCGCTACCGCCACGCCGCCTGCCTGCTCGCCGATATCGGCTGGCGCGCCCATCCCGAATATCGCGGCAAGCAATCGCTCAACATCATCGCCCACGCCTCGTTCATTGGCGTCGACCATCCCGGCCGCGCCTTCCTGGCGCTTGTCAGCCTGTTTCGCCACGAGGGCGTGTTCAATGAAGCCGCTCCGGAAATCCGCGGACTGGCGACACCGCGCTATCTCGAGCGCGCCCGTGTGCTGGCCGCGCTGCTGCGCGTCGTCTATTTGCTGACCGCGGCAATGCCGGGCGTCATGCCGCGGCTGAAATGGGAAAACCGCGGCAATGGCGTGCTGGCGCTGGTCCTGCCGGCGCCGCTGGCCGATCTTTACGGCGAGCGGCCGGCCGGCCGGCTGGCACAGCTGGCAAGGGTCACCAACCGCCGGCTGGTGCTGGCGGTCGAGGGCGGGCCAAGCGTTTCGGTGAAGTAGCTTCAGGCCCGGCGCTGAATTGGATACCAATCGCGACGACTGCACGCTAGGGGGAAGAAGATCGTGAAATCCAGTCAAATCCTGCCGCTGCTGCTTTCCATCCTGCCATTGTTGATTTTCGACGCGGCCAGAGCTCAGACGGTTTCCAAGGTTTCCGTTGCTGCAACAGGCGCGTTTGAGTTTGAGAAGAGTTATCCAAAAGGCGCAGACGGCAAAACACCATTCAATTTGCTCAAAGGTTTTTTAGAACCTAAAAATGGGCAAAAGATAAATTACTTTGTATTTAGAATAAGCGACGAAATGATCAAATTTCAAAGATCGATTTCGATGAACACGTTTTATGCGGACGTTAATCTCTGTCCTGGCGCTGTCGATCGAACCGTGTCCGTTCATCAGCCCCTCGGCAACTTTCTTGAGCCTATCGTGGGCCGAACCGACCTGTTGCCATACGTTAAGAGGGCAAGCCTGATCCAATTGCGCAACTACCTGTATGTCGCGATTGACAGCAATCTTCGGAGCTACTCCCCCAAGGGCGCAGATCAATATGGATATGAATGGCTGCCGATCGCGGTGGAAAGCAGACAGGTTTGCCTGACCATCAGCGTCGGTCGAATGGGGCATGGCGCCTTTCTCTCTCAGCCCATAAACATAACCAGGCTTGCGGAGTTCGTCTTTCTCGACAGCAAATGGGCCGAGCCGGGCGGCAGCTTAGCCAGTCCCTGCAGCCATCCCGCCGTCGGCCGACCATGCACCCGCGCCAGCCATCGCCAGCGCCAGAAAACCGCCTGATATCGCGATGTCCTTCATCAGCATCTGCGAATGCATGAAGGTCAGCGTCGGATCGCCGCCGCCCTGGCCATAGTGGCCGATGAACGCTGTCGCGACGCAAAAGGCGGCGAGCAGCAGCGCCACGATCGGCGTCTTGAAGCCGACGAGGATGAGCAGCCCGGCGATCAGTTCGAACAGCCCCGTGCCCCAGGCAGCGAGCGTTGGCAGCGGCAGGCCGAGGCCGGCGAAATAGCCCGATGTGCCGGCGATGTCGGCAAGCGCATGGAAGCCGGACGGCACGAACAGTGCGGCAAACAGCAGCCGGGAAAGCAAAAGCAGCGCATTGCGGGGCATCTTCACCTCCGTTGTCGACGGCCGCTTGGCCTGGCGCCCGATCTTAGCAGGTTTTCCGTCAGCGGACCGAAGGGCACAAACCGACAACGAAAAAGGGGCGCGGAAAATTCCGCACCCCTTTTGTCCAAGCAATGCTGGACTGCTTCAGCCGCGCTTGGCGTCGATCGAGTAGGCTCCGGGGCCCGAGGAGGCGAGCACGAGGAAGCCGCCGGCAATCGCGACGTTCTTCAGGAAATTGATCATCTGCATCTGATCGGCCCAGCCGGTGTGGGCAACCAGTGCGGTGGCGACGGTGAAGATCGCCATCACCCAGCCCACGATCCGGGTCTGGAAGCCGACGAGGATGGCGAGACCGCCAAGCAGTTCGATCAGGCCGACGACAATGGCGGTCACCATCGGCAGCGGCAGGCCGAGGCTGCCGAAATAGCCGGCCGTGCCGGCAATCGCCGTCAGCTTGCCGAAACCGGAAAGCAGGAAGATGACCGACAGCAGGATGCGGCCGAGCAGGATCGTGCCCGAGGCGCCGGCGGCGGTGCCGGAACCGGCAAACGAAGTGTTGGTGGACGTGTTGGTGGACATGGCGGTTACTCTCTCCAGAAGGGTTTGGAATACCCGTCCAGTTAGCGCAGGCCGACTGTTCACCAAAGACGCCGGATTGGTTACGGATTGTTCACCGAGGTAACGTTTTCGCGATCAACATAGGTGTGTTGAGATTCAGGGATATCAACATACCTTAGCCCGGATGCGTCATGTCCTCCGGCCGCACCAGCCGCTCATAGTCGGCTTCGCTGACCAGCCCGGTGGCCAAGGCTTCCTGGCGCAGCGTCGTGCCGTTCTTGTGCGCCGCCTTGGCGATCTTGGCCGCGTTGTCGTAGCCGATCGTCGGCGCCAGCGCGGTCACCAGCATCAGCGAACGGTCGAGCGCCGCCTTGATGTTGTCTTCGCGGGCCTCGATGCCGACGACGCAATTGTCGGTGAAAGAGATGGAGGCGTCGGCGAGCAGCTGCACCGACTGCAGGAAACAATAGGCCATCAGCGGATTGTAGACGTTGAGCTCGAAATGGCCCTGGCTGCCGGCGAAGCTGATAGCCGCATTGTTGCCGAACACCTGCACGCAAACCTGCGTCATCGCTTCGCACTGGGTCGGGTTGACCTTGCCCGGCATGATCGAGGAGCCCGGTTCGTTTTCCGGCAGCGACAATTCGCCGAGGCCCGAACGCGGGCCGGAACCGAGCAGACGGATGTCGTTGGCGATCTTGAACAGCGCCGCCGCGCAGGCATTGATGGCGCCGTGCGAGAACACCATGGAATCATGGGCGGCGAGCGCCTCGAACTTGTTCGGCGCAGTGACGAAATCGATGCCGGTGATCGCGGCGATACGCGCCGCCACCTTTTCGGCAAAACCGACCGGCGCGTTGAGGCCGGTGCCGACCGCGGTGCCGCCTTGCGCCAATTCCTGCAGGCCGGGCAGCGTCATCTCGATGCGCTTGATCGACGAGGCGACCTGCGCCGCATAGCCGGAGAACTCCTGGCCGAGCGTCAGCGGCGTCGCGTCCTGCGTGTGGGTGCGGCCGATCTTGACGATGTGGGCGAAAGCCTCGGTTTTGGCCTCGAGCGCCGCGTGCAAATGCCTCAGCGCCGGCAGCAGATCGTGGATGATGCGCTCGGCGCAGGCGATGTGCATGGCCGTCGGATAGGTGTCATTCGATGACTGGCTCATATTGACGTGGTCGTTGGGATGCACCGGCTTCTTCGACCCCATAATGCCGCCCAAAAGCTGGATCGCCCGGTTGGAGATCACCTCATTGGCGTTCATGTTGGACTGGGTGCCCGAGCCGGTCTGCCAGACGACCAGCGGGAAATGGTCGTTGAGCTTGCCGTCGCTGACCTCCTGGGAGGCCTCGACAATGGCCTTGCCGATCGCCGGATCGAGCCGCTTCAGCTCCATGTTGGCTTCGGCGGCCGCCCGCTTGACGATGCCCAGCGCCCGCACGATCGAGGCCGGCTGCTTTTCCCAGCCGATCTTGAAATTGGCCAGCGAACGCTGCGCCTGCGCGCCCCAATAGCGGTCGGCGGCGACCTCGATGGGACCGAACGTGTCGGTTTCGGTTCTTGTCTCTGGCGCGCTCACGAGGTCTCTCCGGTTTGCAATTTGCAAACGGCGTATCGCGTTGCACAAATGCCTTCAAGCGGAGATTGCGGGTGGGAGCGATGCAAATCGGTTGAAGGAGTGGCGCCTTTCCTTCTCCCCTTGTGGGAGAAGGTGGATCGGCGCGTAGCGCCGAGCCGGATGAGGGGTGTTGGACGGAATGCGGTGGTGTCAAGCTGGAACACCCCTCATCCGACCGAGCTTCGCTCGGCCACCTTCTCCCACAGGGGGAGAAGGAAGAGGCGCTCCTCTCACCCCGCCGTGTACCCGCCGTCGATGGCAAAGATGCCGCCGCTGGTCCACGCCGCCTCGTCGCTGGCGAGATAGACCGCGATGCCGGCAAGGTCGGTGGTCCGGCCGATGCGGCCGAGCGGATAGCTGCGCTCGACATAGGCCTTGAGCTCGGCTTGCGCGGCTTCCGGCAGGTTTTCGATCGACCTGCGCCGCATCGCTGTGTCGACCGTGCCGGGCGCGATGGCATTGACCCTTATGCCGCGCGGCCCGAGCTCGAAGGCGAGCGACTTGGTCAGCGAATTGAGCGCGCCTTTCGACAGCGAATAGAGGCTGGACGGCCGCTTCGGGATCATCTTGTGCGCAAAATAGGACGAGATGTTGATCACCGAAGCCCCGCTTGGCGCGAGATGCGGCAGCAATCCCTGGGTGAGGAAAAACACCGCCGTCACATTGAGCGCGAACGACTGCTGGAACTGGTCCTCGCTGACGGTTTCGAACGGCACCAGGAACGCCACGCCGGCATTGTTGACGAGGATATCGAGAGGTGGGCCGCGCTTGACATGCTCGACCACGGCGTCGATGCCGGCGCTGGCCGACAGGTCGGCCGACAGCGTTTCGACGTCATCCCCGAGCTGCTTGCGGGCGGCCTTGAGCTTCCCGGCATCGCGGCCGACGATCAGCACGTCCGCGCCTTCGCGCAAGAAAGCTTCGGCGATCGCCAGCCCGATCCCGTCAGAGCCGCCGGTGACCAGCGCCCGTTTACCGTGAAGTCTCATTCAACGCTCCCGCGCGCGTGCCGCTTCCGCCGGCGGCATGCACCCCAGAGCAGCGCTGCCTGCACTCCGGGTCAAGTCGCCTGCCTATCCCAGCGTATGAAACTTCGCCTCGTGTCACCGCCCAAGCAGCGACTGTGAGGTTGGCGACAGCCGCAAAGTCTCAGTCGGCTTGGCCATGCGTGACTGGACGCTTTGCCGGAAGGCCTGCCACTCCGGGGATGCGGCCAAGGCTGCCTCGTGGCGGGCATGGGCGTCCGCGCTGTCGAAACCCGTGACGCTGATGAAGACGTTTTCACTGGCCCGCACCGGCAGCCGCGGAAAGCTGTTTTCGGCATGTTCGCTGACGAAGGCGGCGAGTGGCCGTGCGCCAGATGCGGCGAGCACTGGAAGAGCTCCGGTCTGGAAGTCGTTGGCGAAGCCGGCTTCCAGGCCCGGTCGCAAATGATGAATCCTGATGACAATGATTGCCTGCAAATCACTGCTTGCGCTCGGCTTTTCGAGATCCTGCAAGGCTGTCCGGCGCAGTCCCGAGAGGTCGAAGCCGGCGTCCGGCCAAGCCGGCCTCAGCATCAGCACGTCGTCGGATGAGATCATCGTGGCGTTGGCGGCGTCGCGCCAGGCAGCCCATACCGGCCCATCATAGAAGGCGCCCAGCGCGTGCTTCCGCGCTTCCATGTCATCGAAGCCGCGCAGCCAGACGAACATGTCCGGCCGATCGAGATCGCGGAACTGGCCGATGATGGTCATGCCTGCCGTTTCCTGGCCCTCGATCAAATGATTGTCGAAGATGCCGATCAGCGTCTCGCGCCGGCCGGGTTTCAGCGTGTATTGCCGGAGTTCGACGATGGGCGAGGCGAGCAGGTTGGGCACGGCGTTCAAAGGCAGGTTCATCGCTCGATCTCCAAAACAGGGCAGTCATCCTGTTTTGCAAAACAGACCAGTTGTCCTGTTTTGTCAATCTGCTATCGTGTGAAAGATTGGTGCTCGCCCGAGCGGGCTCGAAAACGCGCCAATGATCTGAGGCATGCGCAAGAAAGTGCTCGGTGTGAAGCAGCCAAAAGCGCCGGCAAGAGGCCTCGAAGAAGAATACGTTGAGGCTGCCATATTGCACCGTCAGCTACTTGAAATGGGGGATGTCAAAGGATCGAATGCGGCTCACGACCGCTTGATCCGCGCAATAAGGGAGATCAGGAACCGAACTGATCGCGGGCGATCTTTTCTATTGGGAATCCTGAGGCATACAGACGAAAATGTCAGGCTCTGGAGTGCCGGGCACCTTTTGCCGCTCGAGGAAAAACTGGCTCTTGCTGAAATGAAGCGACTCTCAAGAGACGCGAAATCGTGGGTGGTTAGTTCAAGCGCCGATGTGACCGCAACGGAGTGGCGAAAAGGCACGTTGGATATTGATTGGTTCATGAAAGAGTAGAAGCTCAGTATCTGCCATCATAAGCATAATCCGACGTGAACATCCCTTATGATTCTAAGCCGGCGGCCGGCCATGCGGCCTCAGCAGCGCGTCGTCCGAATCCGATCACCGTGGCGTTGGCGGCGTCGCGCCAGGCAGCTCCCAAATCGGCTATTTGACAAAACAGACCGGTTGTCCTGTTTTGTCAATCTGCTATCGTGTGAAAATGTCAGCTGAGATTGCCGCTCGCGCAAAGGCGCGGCCTCAAAAACGCACCAACAACCCCGAAGGCATGCGCAAAAAGGTGCTCGATGTCGCCGAGGAGGCGTTTCAGGCGCGCGGCTACCACGCCTCAAGCATGGGCGACCTGATGGCGACGGCGGGCGTCACCGGCGGTGCGCTGCACCACCATTTCCCGACCAAGAAGGCGCTGGCGCTTGCAGTGATCGAGGAGCGGGTCGCCGCCGCCGTCGAAGAGACATGGATCGCGCCGGTGCGGATGGCCGGCTCGGCGCGGGAGGGCGTGCGCTCCGTGTTTGCGGCCGTCGCGGCGGAGCTGGAGCAGCAGGGTTTCGTGCGCGGTTGCCCGCTCAACAATCTGGCGCATGAATTGTCGCTTGCCGATCCGGATTTCCGCACGGCCCTTGCCGGCATTTTTTCGGCCTGGCGTCAGGCGATCGCCGACAAGCTCAGGGTCGACCAGCAGGCGGGCCGGGAGCAGGGCACCGATCCGCAGCGCTTCGCAGCGCTCGCCGTCGCCATCTATTCCGGCGCCATGTCGATGGCCAAGACCGCACAGGACGCAAGCGTGCTGCGCGACTGCCTGGTGGCGTTGGAGCAGGGAGCTACATCGTCCAAGACAGGAGCGAGGCGACGTCGCAGGATACTGCACAGAGCCCTTTGACGCCGGCAGGACAGAGGCGCCGCCGCCGCTGATGTCACGACCAAGGCCGGAAGGCCGGTGTCCTAATTCGGCAGCGGCTTGATCAGCTCGTAGCCGACCACGCTTTCGGCACTGGTGCCCTCGTCATAGCGCCTGGCCACAACCGCCTGCAGGTCGGGTGCGTAAAGCGCGGTAAACTCGTCCTGCGTCTCGCCGGCTTCGCTCCTGATCGTCTGCTTGACCGTGAGCACGGAGTATTTGCAGTCGCCGAGGCTGAACGTCTCTTTGCCCTTGACGTTGATCTCCAGCGTCTCGGTGCCCTTCGGCGGCTTGTTCGGCGCGAGGCGAGCAAACACGGTCTTGCTCTTTGCCCCCGGCTTCAGCGGAAACAGCTTTCTGAGATCGGAATACGGGATCATCGCCAGCTCGCCCGTGCTGCTGTCGCGAAACACCTCGATCAGCCCGCCGAACAGGAACTGCGACTGTGGCGATTGCGACTGGTATTTGTTGGCGACGGCCACCATTCCGCCTGCCGCCGGACGAAATTCGCTGTGGATGCCAGGCCTTTCGAGAATGAAGCCGGCCTTGGCTGATTTGGCGTCGATGCATTCGGCGCCATGCGCTGCGCTCGTCACCGCCAGAATGGCCAATATCATGCCGATGGTTACAGTTTTCATGGCGTCCTCCTCTGCCCGCGCAGGTTGAATGCTGAAAGCAATGCCAGACCGAAGGCAGCGTGTCGACATGCCGTGCGAGAGAACTGGACTGCAGGCGTCTGTCATGCTGAACTTTGATGCATGATGAACCGTATCCCGGCTCGACCGGTCTCCCGGCGCAGGTTCCTGATGCACGTAGCGGGCCTTGCCGCGGCCGGCGCCGTTTCGCGTCCGGCCTTCGGCCAGACCGGGCAGCGCATCCCGCCCATCGACGCTACCTTCCTGTTCATTGCCGATGTCCATGCTTGCCGCACGGAGAGCGGGTTGAGCCCGCATTGCGAGCAGGAAGGCAAGACCGACGCCGCCCTGCTGCGCAATGTCGCTGCACTCAACGGCATCGCCGACAGACAATGGCCGGCTGAAATCAACGGCGTCGCCACCGACCTGCGCTCAAAAGGCAGCATCGGCACGCCGCTCGGCCTCGTCGTTGGCGGTGACATCACCGATGATGGCGGTGGCCAGATCACCCAGCCCAGCGAGGGCACGCAGCTGCTCCAGTTCAGCCAGCGCTACCAGCAAGGCGTCGGCCCCGACCGCGTGCACATGCCGGTCTATGTCGGCCTCGGCAACCACGACCTCGACCAGAACGGCCCGCGCTCGCATGTCGACTGGTACCGCCGCGAAATGCGCGACTACGTCGAGGTCAACCACCGCCCCGGCGTGTTCTTCAAGCCGCCCGCGCCGGCGACCGACTACAACGTCGAGACCGACTGCTATTCATGGGACTGGGGCGGTCTGCATCTTGTCCAGACGCACCGCTTTGCCGGCGACACCGGCCATGGCGCCGCCAGCAGCCTGCCATGGCTGAAGCAGGATCTGGCGACCTATGCCGGCGACGGCCGCCCGGTTATCCTGTTCCAGCATTATGGCTGGGATACTTTCTCGATTGAAAGATGGGACGCCGCGGAGAGAACCTTCGACGACAGCGGCACGGGTCCGCCGCATTGGTGGAGCGAGGCGGACAGGCAGGCGCTGCTGGCTGTTCTGAAAGGCTACAATGTCGTCGGCATTTTCCATGGCCATCAGCACGCGACGCCGATGATCTATCATCGTGGCGGGCTCGATTTGTTCAAGCCGAAGGCCGCCTTCATGGGCGGCTTCGCGTTGGCGCGGGTGACCGGCAACAGCATGGATGTGGTACTGGGCGAAGCCGCCGGAGATCATGGCGAGGTCACCTTCACCAACGCGTACAGCAAAAATCTGACTTTCTGACGGGTAAGAGACGGCGCAAAAAAAGGCGGCCGAGCCGCCTTTTTCCTGGTTTGCGAAGGGCCAGCATCAAAGCGCCTTCTTCACCTTGTCCTTCACGTCGCCGTAAGCCTTCTGTATCTTGCCGGTGGCCTTGTCGACATCGCCTTCAGCCTCGGTGCGCCTGTTGCCGGTGGCCTTGCCGGCGGCCTGTTTGACCGAGCCCTTGGCTTGCTTGGCGACGCCCGCAACCTGATCCTTGTTCACCATCGCGCATCTCCTGAACCGTTCGCCTAAAGAAACGGTCGCCGATCGCTTAGGTTCCGGCTTCGGCCGGTCGATTTGGGCCGGCTTCCGGCCGCGAAGCGGACAGGATAGGGTGCGCCAGAAAGCCCGAGCAGGCAGGGCCGGAGAGGGACAATGGCTGAATTCACGCTCTTCATCGGCAACAAGTGTTTTTCGTCGTGGTCGCTGAGGCCATGGCTGGCGATGAAGCATCTGGAGATCCCGTTCGAAGAGGGTTTTGTGCGCCTGCGCACGCCCGAGACCGCCGCCAATCTGGCCAGGATATCGCCGACCGGCCAGGTGCCGGTGCTGAACCATCGGCTGTCGAATGGCGAGGTCCTGATCGTCTGGGAAACCCTCGCCATCCTTGAATATCTTGCCGACCTGTTTCCCAAGAAGCAGCTCTGGCCGGCCGATATCGGCGCCCGCGCGCTGGCCCGCTCGGCGGCGACCGAGATGCATTCCGGCTTTCGCGAGGTCCGCTACGGCTGGCCGATGAATTTGCGCCGGCCGAAAGGCCACAAGCCGCTCGACGCCGACGGTGAGGCGCAACGGGCGCGCATCGAGGAGCTGTGGCGGCAATGCCGTGAAAAATACGGCAAAGGCGGGCCGTTCCTGTTTGGCCATTTCACCGCGGCCGACGCCATGTATGCGCCGGTCGTCACCCGCTTCGACACCTATGGCGGCACGCTGGCGCCCGACACCCGCGCCTATGTCGACGCCGTGCTTTCAATGCCGGCGATGCGCCACTGGTATGCCGAGGCGGCAAAGGAGCCATGGCCGGAGCCCGGCCCCGACGAATAGAGCCGGGTAACCGACAGCCGGTCTTTCACATCGCGGCCCGCGGCCTATCTGGAAGGTCGGGCAGGGGTTTTGGAGACTTTACAATGACATCTGTTTCCTCCGCACTGGCCGGCAAGATTGCGCTGGTCACCGGCGCATCGTCGGGCATCGGCGAGGCGACGGCTGCGGCGCTGGCCGCCGCCGGGGCAAAGGTGGCGATTGCCGCACGCCGCGCCGATCGCCTCGAAGCGCTGGGCGCGCGTATCGAAAAGGCCGGCGGCACGGCGCTCCGCATCGAGACCGACGTCACCAGCAACGACGATGTCACCGCGATGGTCGACAAGGTCGTCGCCGAATGGGGCCGCCTCGACATCCTCGTCAACAATGCCGGCGTCATGCTTTTGTCGCCGGCCTCCGAGGCGGCTCTCGACGACTGGCGCCGCATGATTAGCTCAACCTGCTGGCGCTGATGGGCGTTACCAAGGCGGCGCTGCCGCATCTCAGGGCCGCCAAGGGTCACATCGTCAATGTCTCGTCGATTGCCGGCCGCGTCGCCAATCCCGGCGCCAGCGGGTACGCGGCGACCAAGTTCGGCGTCGTCGGCTTTTCGGAGTCGCTGCGCCGCGAAGTCTACGCCGACAAGGTTCGCGTCACCGTCATCGAGCCCGGCCTGGTGCATACCGAGCTCGGCGACCACATCACCAATCCGGCGTTCAAGGCTGATCTGGATAAGCGGCTCGCCGCCATGGAGGCGCTGACCGCCGAGGACATCGCCGCGGCCATTCTCTATGCCGTGAGCCAGCCGGCACACGTCAACGTCAACGAGATCGTCATCCGCCCGACCGACCAGGAACGGTGAATGACGTCTTTTCGCTACACCTCGAATCCCGCCCGCAGGAAATCGCCACACTCCTCGACCAGCCGGGATGGGTCCTTCGCGATGTAGACGCCGAAATCCGCCGTCGGCGCCGGCGGCAGGTTGAAGCGTCCATTGAGGCTTTGGCAGTCGGGCGGCAATCCTTCCTGCAGCAGAAGCCCGATGCCAAGCCCGGCCCTGAGCGCCGACATCAGCGTCGCGAAGGTCGACACGCGGCAGCCGACCTTCCAGCCGATCCCGGCCTCTGCGAGCGAGGCCAGCATTCGGTCCTGCCAGGAGCAGGCACCTTCGAAGATGATCAAGGGAAGCTCGACCTCGTCATCGATCTCGATCATGCGGCTTGCCGCCCAGACCAGCTGTCGCGACAGATGGCCTCGCGGCGCTTTTGCGAAGCGCGCCGGATCGGCCATGACGATGTCGCATTTTTCCTCGCCTAGCGACTTGCTGAGATCGGTGCTGCTGGCCGATGTCAGCTCGATCTCCACGGAAGGGTGCCGGCGTCGGAAGTCGGCGATGATCAGCGGCAGCCGCGTCACCGCCAAATCCTCGACGATGCCCAGCCGGACACGGCCGACCAGCCTGCGGCCTTCTATCTCGCGCCTGGCATCCTCGCCGATCGCGATGGCCTTGCGGGCGAAGGCGAGCAGGATCTCGCCGGCCTCCGTCAGCGTCACGCCGCGCGGCGAACGGCGCAGCAGCTCGGCGCCGACTTCGCCCTCTAGGCGCTGAAGCTGCATGCTCACCGCCGCCTGGGTGCGGGCAAGCCGATCGGCGGCCCGGCTCACCGTTCCCGTATCGGCCACGGTGACGAAGGCGCGCAGCAGCCTGACGTCGATATCTCCAGTCATAAGAATTCCTGATAGCTGTGTCAGCACTATCAGGCTATCCCAAAGGCCGGTCTAAATTCAAGGTCCGCTCGCATCAACGAAACAGGAGCAGCCTCCTTGTCCTACAGAAGAAGATTTGAAGAGCTCGGTGTCGCCTGGCCGTCGCTGTCGCGGCCCGCTTTGCCGTTCTCGCCGACGGTTCGCGTCGCGGACATCGTCTATGTCTCCGGTGAGATACCGGAGATTGGCGAGGAGATCGCCGCGATCGGCCAGGTCGGCAGAGAGATCGATCTGGCTGCGGCGCGGAGCGCCGCCCGGCTTTGCGCGGGCAACATCGTCTATTGGCTGGACAAGGAACTGGACGGCAATCTCGACCGCGTCGTCAAATTCGCCAAGCTGACCGTCTATGTGAATGCGGCGACGGGCTTTTCGGCCTATTCGGAGGTCGGCAACGGAGCGTCCGAATTTCTGCTCGATATTTTCGGCGAGCGTGGCGAGCACGCCCGCTGCTCACTCGGCATGGCCGGCTTGCCGGCCAATGTTTCGGTCGAAGCCGACGCCATCGTGCATGTCCGCTGACGCATGTCGCCCAAAGCATGCCCTCGGGCCTGACCCGAGGGTGCGCAGTGAAACCAGAAGGAGGCTTGGCTTGATGGCTGCAAATCTTGAGGGGCGGAAGGCGCTGGTTCTCGGCGGAGGCAAGGGCCTCGGCTTCGGCGTCGCTGAAGCGCTCGCGGCGAAAGGCGCCGAAGTCATCCTGGTCGGACGAGGGGAGGAGACCCTGGATGCGGCGCGGCGCGCGATCGGGGCCGCCGGCCGCGTCTGCTCGACCTTCAGCGCTGACCTGTCCGACAACGATAGCGTCTCCCGGCTGTTCCGTGCCGTCGAGGAAGAGCATCAGCGGATCGACATCGTCCTGCTCAATGGCGGCGGCCCGCCACCCTTTGCGGCCAGCGTCTTCGATGCGAGCGTCTGGGAGAAGCAGTTCACCAGCATGGTGCTGAGCCAGATGCGCATTGCCAGTTCTTTCCTGCCCGGCATGCGGGCGCGGTGCTGGGGGCGCATCATCGCCGTTTCCTCGACTTCCGTCCGTGAGCCGATCCCCGGCCTTACCGCTTCGAACGCGTTGCGTGCGTCGCTCGCTGGCTGGGCCAAGACCCTGGCCGGCGAAGTGGCTGCGGACGGCGTCACCGTCAACCTGTTGCTGCCGGGCCGTTTTGCGACGGACCGGACGAAAGAGTTCGACGCCATGGACGCAGCCGACAGGGGTGTCGACGCCGCCGTGATCGCCGCCGAGAGTCAGGCCGAAATCCCGGCAAAGCGTTATGGAACCCCCGCCGAGTTCGGCGCGGTCGCTGCATTCCTGGCCAGCGACGCCGCCGCCTATGTCACCGGCGTGGCGTTGCCGGTGGATGGCGGACTCAGCCGCGGCATGCTGTGAGGGGCAGGGTGATGTGACGGCACGATTGCTTGCATCTCACAGGAACGCCCCTCGTGCCTTTTATCTGCGCGGGGGGCGTCCTGTTTGTCGTCCGCCTTTCTCAAGATCGCTCTTCGAGAACGGCTTTCGACACTGAAAAAAATGCCCCGGCGCCAAAATGGTTCCCGGCTAAGTGGTTTTTTCGGCGGGCAATAGCCCGGCGCTGTCGGAAGTGCCTGCACGGGCAGCCGCCACGCGTCTCTGCGAGTGTGGCAAATCAAAAAAATTGACACAACGCGCAAAGAAGTCTATAAGAACTTTGTCGATGTTTGTTTGACCGACTTTTGTTATCCGCGTGCCGAGGCGCGCCTTTGACGAACTTCCCCATCAAAATCGAGACAAACGTTGTTATGCATCCGCATGACAGCGAACGAATATTTGCCATGGAAAGGGTTCGTTATGAGCACAGGCACAGTTAAATGGTTCAATGCCACCAAGGGTTTTGGTTTTATTCAGCCTGACGACGGTTCTGCCGACGTTTTTGTCCACATCTCAGCCGTCGAGCGCGCCGGAATGCGCGATATCGTCGAGGGCCAGAAGCTTGGCTATGAGATGGTCCGCGACAACAAGTCGGGCAAGATGTCCGCCGACCAGTTGAAGGCGGCCTAAAACGGAATTAAGCCTCACCGGTGACCACGGATGTACTGGCACCGGTGAATGGCAAATTCCAGCGCATGATCGCGGGATGTTAAATCTCGGAACGGATCATGTGCATTGAGAAGAACGTTTCTTTGCGCGTCTCTCGGGATGCGCAGGCGCTCTTATGGAAGGTCAGGCAGTGCCTGGCCTTTTTCATTTTTGCACTTCGACCGCCGAAAGAGCGCTGCTCGACGGCCCGGACGTGCTAAGGACGTTTCAGCAATTTGAAACCGGCTGCCGTATTGCTTTGTGCGGGATCCTGGCCGAAAGACCAGTCTCGCCACTTTTCGGCGGCCCGCTCCGAACCGGGAGAAAGACCTTGACCGCAACTTCAAAGAAACCCCGCGACCAAGCCGAATCCATTTTTAGCAAGACCCGGACCCAGTCAATGTCGCTCGACCGCATCATTTCCGAACGGGATGCCGTCAGCGAGGCCCGCGAAGCCAAGACCGCGCGGCTTCGCGAACTGCGCCTGGAAAAGGAAGCCGACGAGATGGCGGCGGCCGTTGCGCTCGCAGCCTCGCCGAAACGCGCAGGCAAACGCTGATGGCCACCAAACGTGTGCCTCAAAAGGCGATCGCCGCCGATTCGACCATCGCCGATGTCGTGGGCGAGCTCGACAAGCCGGTCGAATATGTCCGGCGCGTGCTTGAAAAGCTCGAGCGCTGCAGGCGTGTCCACGGCGATGCCCAGGTGCGGCTCGGCGTGCGCGGCCGTGCCGAATGCCCCAATTATCTGATCGAATACGTCCGGGAAAACGCTAAGACCCACGAGCGCGTGACCTATCAGGATGCCGCCTATAGCGGCAGCACGCATCGCGAGCTGGCGCCCCGGCACATCGAGGAGGCCAGGAACTGGTCGCCCGAAGAGATGAACATCACGGCCGTTTCGGCGCTCATCGGCCGCCTCCGCAATCCGAATGCGCCATCATCGCGTTTCTCTGACGAGGATTGATATGGCCATCAAGTTTTCCGCCAAAGACCAGCCGGCAGCGCCTGCTGCCGCCGTAAAGCCGGCCAAGCCGGCGGCCGCGCCGAAGACCGGCGAAGCCGCCGAAGCGGGCACCGATCTGTTCAGGTCGCCGGCCGAAGCGCCACCGCGCAAGCCGAAGAAGAAATAGCGCCTTTGCAGCAAAATACCGGCCGGAAATCTGCGCCAAAGCTGCTTGCCTTGGCGGTCGCAGAGGATTGTTCGTCGCCACAAGACGGCGCCGACCCGGTTGCCTTCGATTGCCAGACCTGTGGCGCCTGCTGCGCCTACTCGTCCAGATGGCCGCGCTTCTCCACCGAGGATGACGCGCAACTCGAGCTGATCCCGCAAAAATACGTGGCTGCCGACGAAGCCGGCATGCGCTGTGACGGCGCCCGCTGTTCGGCACTGTGCGGCGAGGTCGGCAAGTCGACTGCCTGCGGCATCTACGAGATCCGCCCCGACGTCTGCCGCGCCTGCATGCCAGGCGATGACGACTGCCTGATGGCGCGCCGGGCTCACGGACTGCCGACGCTGTAATGACGGCCCTCGGGCTGGCGTCTCAGTTTGAATTTCCACCTTGTGCCAAAGAGCGGACATTCTCAGTCAGATGATCGCTGCGGTAGAGGCCAGGCGATCGTCCGGTCAACCGTTTGAATGCCTGCGAGAACGACGGCACCGATTCATATCCGACGGCGCGCCCGATCTCGCCAATGTTCTGGTTCGTTTCGCGCAGAGCCTTGGCGGCAAGGTTCATCCGCCATCGAGTCACATAGGACAGCGGCGGCTGTCCTATAAGTTGGGTGAAGCGACGCGCGAAAGTGGCCCGGGACTGTGCCGCGCCGCTGGCAAGGGAAGCGATGGTCCAGGGATTACCCGGCCGCTCGTGGATTAGGCGCAAAGCTTGCGCAATGCCTTTATCGCGTAAGGCCCCAAACCATCCCCCTGTTCCGAGAGGCTGATGTTCTATCCAGGCACGCAGCAAGAAGATCAACGTGCTATCGAGAAGGCGTGGGGCGACAATATCGTGGCCGCCGAGATTGTCTTTCGCTTCGACCTGCAGAAGTTTCAGGACAAGCCGCAGCGGCTCGCTGGTGTCTATCTGATTTCGGGTCAAATGAATCAGCGGAGGAAGCAGCGAAACCATCGGATATGGCCCCACGCCGTCGAGTGAATATCTCGCACAAAGAAGAGTTGTCGCGCCGCCCTCGCTTTTCGGTTCCGGTCCGCTCCGATTTGCGGAAAGGACGGCAGATATGGATGCCGTCGGTGCATCCGCCGGATTACAAAGAGTATGTCCGACTCCGCTCGCGACAAGGATGACGTCTCCCTCGCCTAAGCGGATCGGCTCCTTTTGACCAGTCAGCCGCAACCAGCATTCGCCGTTCTGTATGACGTGGATGGCGGCATTCCTTGTCGGATCGACTGAAATACCCCACGGCCGATGTAGGATCGCGCTGCCGATCATGGCGCTGCCAAATCTCAGCGAAGCAAGAACTTCGGACAAGACGTCCACGAGAACACATCCTCCGATAATGCATCAGGCGACGATATTAGACGATTGGATAAGAATCCAGCGGAATAGCGTATCGACCATCTCACAAGCGCGACAGATTATGTTGGCAATGTCGGCGTGCGGACGCTCCTGTCCACAACAGGCAGAAGCAGGCACCTGAAGGAGCAAAACATGCGTGAACCATCAAATCCATTTCCAGCCAAGATTCATAATTCGCTGGAGACCAACAAGATGATCGTCCTGGACTTCATCGACAAAGCAGTAAACCAAGGGAACATCGAAGCTGCTTCGATGCATTTTGGCGAACGCTACATCCAACACAATCCGAACATTGCGGATGGTGCGGACGGTTTCAAAGCCTATCTGCATCAGCTCAAACAGTCATTTCCCCTCGTGAGAGGAGAGGTGAAGCGGATTTTTGCTGAAGGGGATTTCGTCATCGTGCACATGCACGCAAAACGCGAACCCGAAGAGGAGGGCTTGGCCATCGTCGACATTTTCAGGCTGAAGGACAGCAAGCTCATCGAACACTGGGAAGTTCGGCAGCCCATTGCGGATAGCAAGCTGCATGCCAATAGCATGATCTGAATGCGGATAGACGGCAGCGTAAGGAGCCAACTCGCGCTGCTGGAAGGTGCAGCCTCGGTTGTGGGCGAAAATTTCGAAATGAGACATTACCTGCTCTCAGGCTGGCTTGTCCCCAAGCATTTCGCTGGTTACGCTGCCAGCGGCAGGGCCAGCACCGGGAGACCATCTGTGAGCCTCGAATTCTTGTTGACGTCGCTGATTGTCGTGGCTTCGCCCGGCACCGGCGTTCTCTATACGCTGAGCGCCGGTCTGTCGCGTGGTGCGCGCGCCAGCGTCATTGCCGCTTTCGGCTGCACGCTCGGCATCATTCCGCACATGGCGGCCGCCATCACCGGCCTCGCGGCGCTGCTGCACACCAGCGCGGTCGCCTTCGAGACGCTGAAATATCTCGGTGTCGCCTACCTGCTCTACATGGCCTGGAACACGCTGAGGGAGAAGGGCGGCCTGAGCGTCGACGAAAATGTCGCGCCGCGCTCGGCCGGCAAGGTGATCACCTCGGGGATCCTCATCAACATCCTCAATCCGAAGCTGTCGATCTTCTTCTTTGCCTTCCTGCCGCAATTCGTCAGCACCACCGAACCGCATGCGTTGTCGAAGATGCTGGAGCTCAGCAGCGTCTTCATGCTGCTCACCTTCGTGGTCTTTGTCGGCTACGGCATTTTCGCGGCGTCGATCCGCAGCCATGTCGTGTCGCGGCCAAAGGTGCTGACCTGGATGCGTCGCACCTTCGCCGGCGCCTTTGTCATGCTCGGCGCCAAACTGGCGCTGGCGGACCGGTAGGCAGCCTTATCCCTTCACGTAGCCCATTGCCTCGACGATCTGCCCGTCCGCTACGCGCATCAGATTGACGCCACGGATGGAGTTACCGTCGGCGCGCCAGTAGCGCCAGCGGATCGTTGCCCGTTCGCCGGCCACGTAAGTTTCCTCGAGGTCGAAGCGTGTGCCGGGTTCGGTCGCGATCGCCGACCATAGCCTGATGCAGGCATCACGGCCGATATGACGGGCGCCATCCGGTGCCGGCGTCGTGTTTTCGATGACGCAGTCCTCGGCCACCAGGCCCGGGAGTGCCGACGGATCATGAAGCTGGAACACGTCGTTGAAGCGTCGCATGATCTCGGCCGTCTGTCTGGATTGATCGTCTGGATGGACGACGATGATGCTGTCCTGTTTCATTTCAGTATCTCGATTTCATTTTTCCGCAGCGGCCGCGATCAGCTCCGCGTTGAGCGTGATCTCAGCCACGCCGGCCAAAGCGCGCGAGACAAGGCATGTCGTCTTGGCGGATTGGGCAAGGCGCTGGAATTCCTCGGACTCCAGCCCTGGAATCTCGGCTTCAGTTTCGAGGTCGATGCGGGTCAGCGTCGGTCCAGCCGCGCTGGTGCCGAGATGCACCTTGGCGAGGGTGCGGATCCACACCGGAACATGGCCGTCTCTGCCCAGTATGGCGCTCAGCGCCATCGAGAAGCAGCCGGCATGCGCTGCCGCAATCCGTTCCTCGGGGTTGGTGCCGGGACCGTTCTCGAAACGCGACGGGAAGGAGTAGGCGCCTTCGAAGACGCCGCTGCCGAGCTTCAGCCGGCCCGAACCTTCTTTCAACGGTCCCTGCCATTGGGCTTCTGCTTCACGAATGGTCATTGCATCTCTCTCCATTGGTTTGAGGGGGGTCGATTAGTCAGGCGCCGTCGACGACCACTTTCCCGAAGACGTCGCCTTGCTGGAAATAGCGGTAGGCGTCTTTGGCCTCGTCGAAGGCGAACACCTTGTCGATGACAGGCTTAAGGCGATGCACCGAGATGGCGCGCAGCATGGCTTCGAGGCCGGTGCGATTGCCGACGAAGAGGCGGCTGATGGTGGCGAGGCTGCGCTGGTAGACGGGGCCGGGAATTTGCACCGTCCCGCCTTTCGCGTCCTGTATGGTGAGAAGCACGATGCGCCCGTAAAGCGCGCAGGCGATCATCGATTGCGCGAAAGTCGGCGGGCCGCCGGTCTCGATGACGAGGTCGATGCCACCGGTTTGCTCGCGCACCGCCGCACCCCATTCCGGCGTGTCGGCGGTGGAGACGACGAGGTCGGTGCCCAGCGCCCGCAGCCGGTCCACCTTCTCGCTGCGCGAGGTAACCGCCACAACACGGCAGCCGAGCAGCTTGGCGAATTGCAGTGCAAAACAGCGCGACGCCGCCCGAGCCGATGACCAGAACCCATTGGCCTGGCTTCGGCATCTCGGCCCCCGTCACCGCATTCCAGGCGGTCAGGCCGGCGCAGGTCAGCGTTGCTGCTTGATGCCAGTCGAGATGATCGGGAAGCCGCACCGCCCATTGCTCGTCGAGCATCGCGTATTCGGTCAGCATCCCGTCCAGCGTGCAGCCAAGCTGGTCGATCAGCCCGGCATTGATGCGGCCGTCGATCCAGCGCGCGATATAGCTGCCGGTGATGCGGTCGCCTACGGCAAAGCGGGTGACAGAATCGCCGACGGCAACGACTTCACCGGCACCATCACTCAGCGGGACGACGCCTTGGCGCGGCGTCAGCGGATAGGTGCCGTAGAGGATCATCGTATCGCGACGATTGAGCGAGGTGGCGCGGACGCGCACGACGATCTCGTGCGGCTTCGGCGTCGGCGGCGTCCCGTCGCGCATCACCAGGCACTTGGTCACGCCGGTTCCTTCAAGACGATAACTGCGCATTTGCCTCTCGTACTATGTAGACTAATCTACATAGTAGATAGACCGGTTGTCATATTCGAGGCAAGGCCTATAATGCTCACTCCTGACAGAGGTTGACATGGCGAACGACACCCGCATCCGCATACTCGAAACGACGGCGCTGCTGCTGAGGCAGCGCGGCTACCACGGCACGTCGCTCAACGACATATTGAGTGCCTCAGGCGCACCGAGAGGCTCGCTCTACTTCCACTTTCCGGGCGGCAAGGATCAGCTGGTCATCGAGGTGACGCGCGACAGCGTCGACGAGGTGACGCAGAGGCTTGGCGCCGCGCTCGCTGCCGAAAAGGATCCGGCAGTCGCCGTCCACCACATTTACCAGTCGATCGCCCGCATGCTGGAGGACAACCAGTTCACGCTCGGCTGCCCGATCGCGCCCGTGGTGCTGGACTCGCCGACTGACATGCCGGAGCTGGCCGAATTGTGCCGCTCGGCTTTCGAGCAATGGATAGGCTTGCTCAGGGCGGCCTTCGTCAGGGCAGGGGTGCCCGAGCGCCGCGCGCATGCGCTGGCGCTGCTGGTCGAATCATCACTGGAAGGGCTGATGGTGATCGCACGCGCCACCCGCGACCGCGCCCCGGTGCTGGCGGTGGCCGACGAAGTCGCCGCGGTGATTGAAGGTGCATTGCCGGCAAAGCTCTCGCCCTCGCGGCGTATTGACGCCGCCGTCTGAGCGGGCAACCCGCTAAACAAAGCAAACAAAAAGGGCGCCTTTCGGCGCCCTTTCTGTATCTCAAGGCTGATGGGTTGGATTAGAAATCCATACCACCCATGCCGCCCATGCCGCCGCCGCCCATGCCGCCAGGCATGCCGCCGCCAGCCGACTCCTTCTTCGGAGCCTCCGCGATCATGGCTTCGGTGGTGACGAGCAGGCCGGCGACCGAGGCCGCGTCCTGCAGAGCCGTACGCACAACCTTGACCGGATCGACGATACCCATGGCGATCATGTCGCCATATTCGCCGGTCTGGGCGTTGTAGCCGAAGGTCGCGCCCTTGTTCTCGAGGATCTTGCCGGCGACGATAGATGCTTCCGCACCGGCGTTGGCCGCGATCTGGCGGGCCGGAGCCTGCAGCGCGCGACGCACGATGCTGATGCCTGCGGTCTGGTCGGAGTTGGCGCCGACAGCCTTGATGCTCAGCGAAGCGCGCAGCAATGCGACGCCGCCGCCGGGAACGATGCCTTCTTCGACGGCCGCACGGGTCGCGTTGAGGGCGTCATCGACGCGGTCCTTCTTTTCCTTGACTTCCACTTCGGTCGCACCGCCGACGCGGATCACGGCAACGCCGCCCGCCAGCTTGGCGAGACGTTCCTGCAGCTTCTCCTTGTCGTAGTCCGAGGTGGTCTCCTCGATCTGCTGCTTGATCTGGGCAACGCGGCCCTGGATCTCGGCCTTCTTGCCGGCGCCGTCGACGATGGTGGTGTTCTCCTTGGAGATCGACACCTTCTTGGCGCGGCCGAGCATGTTGAGGCCGACATTCTCGAGCTTGATGCCGAGGTCTTCGGAAATGACCTGGCCACCGGTGAGGATGGCGATGTCTTCCAGCATGGCCTTGCGGCGATCGCCGAAGCCCGGCGCCTTGACGGCGGCGATCTTCAGGCCGCCACGCAGCTTGTTGACGACCAGCGTGGCCAGGGCCTCGCCTTCGACGTCTTCCGAGATGATGACCAGCGGCTTCGAGGTCTGCACGACAGCCTCGAGGATCGGCAGCATGGCCTGCAGGTTGGAGAGCTTCTTCTCGTGGAGAAGGATGTAAGCGTCTTCCAGATCCGCAACCATCTTCTCGGCGTTGGTGACGAAGTAGGGCGAGAGATAGCCGCGGTCGAACTGCATGCCTTCGACGACTTCGAGCTCGGTCTCGGCGGTCTTGGCTTCCTCAACCGTGATGACGCCCTCATTGCCGACCTTCTGCATCGCTTCCGCGATCATCGAGCCGACCGAAACATCGCCATTGCCGGCGATGGTGCCGACCTGGGCAACCTCTTCCGAGGTCTTGATCTTCTTGGCGTTCTTGATCAGCGTTGCGACGACGTCGGCGACGGCGAGGTCGATGCCGCGCTTGAGGTCCATCGGGTTCATGCCGGCGGCAACCGCCTTGTGGCCTTCCTGGACGATCGACTGCGCCAGAACGGTCGCGGTCGTGGTGCCGTCGCCGGCGATGTCGTTGGTCTTCGACGCCACTTCGCGGACCATCTGCGCGCCCATGTTCTCGAACTTGTCTTCAAGCTCGATTTCCTTGGCGACGGTGACGCCGTCCTTGGTAATGCGCGGCGCGCCGAAGGACTTGTCGATGACGACGTTGCGGCCCTTGGGGCCGAGTGTGACCTTCACCGCGTCGGCGAGGATGTTGACGCCGCGCAGCATGCGCTCACGAGCGTCACGGGAGAATTTTACGTCTTTGGCAGCCATTTTTAGCTCCTGGCAGGGGCTTGGATTGAGCCCGAAAATTCAGTTGAGGGTGAGGCCGGTATTCAGCCGATGATGCCCATGATGTCGGATTCCTTCATGATCAGAAGGTCTTCGCCATTGAGCTTGACTTCGGTGCCCGACCACTTGCCGAACAGGATGCGGTCGCCGGCCTTGACGTCCAGCGGGACGAGCTTGCCGGCTTCGTCACGGGCGCCGGAACCGACGGCGATGATCTCGCCTTCCTGCGGCTTTTCCTTAGCCGTATCGGGGATGATGATCCCGCCCGCGGTCTTGGATTCGGATTCAACCCGGCGTACGACCACGCGGTCATGAAGCGGGCGGAACTTCGACTTTGCCATTTTTTATTCCTCGATGAGAATGGTGAGAACAGTTCCTCCGTCCGGCGGCGCCGGACATGTAGTTAGCACTCATCTTGGGGGAGTGCTAACGTGGCGCTGAAATAGGCTGGTGGCTCACGCGAGTCAAGGCGCCCAGTGAGCATCACCAGGACAATTGCTTCAAACATATACTTGACTAAGTCAACTAAATGGCTGATCTTGCCGGCAGGAGGATGCCATGACGATTCATCATCACCCAGGCAAGGAGCGGATCGACGCGGTGCGGGCCTTCAACCGCTTCTATACCCGCCAGATCGGGTTGCTCGACGAAGGGCTGCTGAAAAGCACCTTCTCGCTGACCGAAGCGCGGGTGCTCTATGAACTGGCGCATCGCGATGGCCTGACCGCCACCGATCTTGCGCGCGATCTCGGCCTCGATGCCGGTTATCTCAGCCGGCTGCTGAAGAAGTTCGAGGGGCGTGATCTGGTCGAGCGCGCCACGATCGAGGCAGATGCGCGGCGCTCGTCGATCGCGCTGACCCAGGCCGGGCAGCAGGCCTTCGCGCCGCTGAACCAGGGCTCGCACGATCAGGTCACAGCTTTGCTCGACCGGCTTTCGGTCCCCGAACAGGACAGGCTGGTCAAGGCCATGCAGACGGTGCAGCGCCTGCTGGGCGGAAGCGCCGAGCCCAAAATTCCCTATATGCTGCGGCCTCTGCAGGTCGGCGACATCGGCTGGATCATCCATCGGCAGGGCCTGCTCTACGCGCAGGAATATGGCTGGGACGAGAGCTATGAGGCGCTGGTCGCCGAAATCCTCGGCGCATTCGTCAAATCCTTCGATCCGAAATGGGAACGCAGCTGGATCGTCGAGCGGGAAGGCGAGGTCGTCGGCTCGGTGTTCGTCGTGCACCAGTCGGACGAGGTGGCGAAGTTGCGCCTGCTCTATGTCGAGCCTTCGGCGCGCGGGCTCGGCATCGGCAAGCGGTTGGTCGAGGAATGTGTCGGCTTTTGCCGCGCCAAGGGTTACAGGACACTGACGCTGTGGACCAACGACGTGCTCACCTCAGCGCGCCGCATCTATGAGGCGGCCGGGTTCAAGCTGGCCGACGAGGAGCGCCACCATTCCTTCGGCAAGGATCTGGTCGGCCAGAACTGGAACCTGGAGCTGTAGCAGCGCCGCAGCATTTCGAGCATCGGCCTGCGCCGGCCGCGGCGGAAATCGCTTAGGTGGTTGGCCTGATGTTCTGGTTCAAGCGGAAGAAATTGGTGGGATCATATTTGTTTTTTAGTGCGGCCAACCTCGGGTAGTTTTCGCCGTAAGCTGCCAGAACCCGGTCCGTGCCTTCCTCGCCGAGATTATTGGCGTAGACGCCGCCGGTCGAGAAAGGTCTCATCGCATCCCACAGGTCGCGCGCCCATCGGATGTGCGTTTCGTCATCAGCCGGATTGTCCCAGATCGATATCGGGAAGCAATCATAAAGCGCATCCCTGTTGGCATAGGGCGTTTCGTCCATCGGTACTCGCGAGATGGCGCCGCCAACCTGCTGCAGGACCAGAAGCGATTCGCGGGGTGCAGTCATGTAAGCCGCAAGCATCGTATCGATCGCCTGGTCTGTAATTTCGCGCATGAACTGCGCCTTCCAGTAGTAGCGCCGCCCGCGCGGAAAGAGGCTGTCCCCCGCCGATTGGATTTGAAGATACTGCACAGGAGCAATCCGGCGCTCAACCGGCGTGCCATACTCTCTCAATGGCTGGACGATTTGCTCGCCCTCGTCGAGTGGGCCGATGTAACACGCCGAGATGCTGAAGAAGCGTTCGCCCGAGGGCGCCGTCACAAGTGCTGCATCCAGGCTCAGCTCATCCGGGGCGCTGCTCGAGTACGCACGGTAGAACCGCATCGCTTTACGTGCCTCGTCGTAGCGGTATAGCACCGACCCCGCGATGAGCAGCGGACCCACGGGATGAAGCGTATATTCGAAGCTCGTGACGACCCCGAAATTGCCGCCGCCACCCCGAATGCCCCAGAACAGATCCGTATTTTCGGCCGCGCTTGCCTTGAGTAACCGGCCGTCCGCCGTCACGATTTCGATGGCGACAAGATTATCGCAGCTCAGTCCATGTTTGCGGCCAAGTTTGCCGAACCCGCCGCCGAGTGTCAGTCCGGCTATGCCGGTATCCGCGTTGACACCCATGGTCGTCGCTAGACCATGGGCCTGTGTGGCTGCGTCGAACTCGCCCAGGTTCAAGCCGGCCTCTGCGCGCGCAACACGGCGGACCGGGTCGACTTCGATCCGCTTCATGCGTGACACATCGATCACCACGCCGCCGCCGCATACCGAGCTGCCGGCGACGTTATGGCCACCGCCGCGGACGGCGACAAGGAAGCCTTGCGATCGGGCAAAGTTGACGGCCGTGACGACATCGCTGGATTCCGCGCAATAGAAGACCGCCGCCGGCCTCTTATCGACCATTCCATTCCAAACTCTGCGTGCCTGGTCATAGCCAGGGTCGTCCGGAAGGATCAGATCGCCGCGAATTGCCTGCCTGAGCCGCGCGATATCTGACGCCTGCAACGCCGGCTCGGAACCGTCTATAAGCTTGAACATGCTCATCGAGGGATACCCTTCGTGATCCGGCACGGTTGGACAAGCAGCTTTCGTTCATTGTCATGTGTCTACCATGATGATCTCATGCACCGTCATTCGCTGCAAAATCGAATATCTCAGTCGCTGGATGAGCTAAATTCATCTAAACTGCCTGGATGAGAAAACTTCCGCCGCTCGGGTCGCTTCGTGCGTTCGAAGCCGCTGCCAGGCTGATGAGCTTCAGAAAGGCCGCGACGGAACTCGGAGTGACACCCACGGCCATCAGCCACCAGATTCGATTGCTGGAGGAGGTCTGTGGGCAACTGCTTTTCCGGCGGCGCCCACGGCCGCTCGTGCTCACGGGCGTGGGCGAACGGCTATTCCCGGTCGTTTGTAGCGGCTTCGACGCTTTCGCCGCGGCAATTGCATCAGCTTCGGCCGGTGTTGGCCAACGCCCGCTGCGCGTGACGAGCCCAAATGCATTTGCCAGCCGATGGCTGGTTCCGCGCCTGTCGAAGTGGCGGGAAAAGCATCCGAACATTCCATTGGAGATTATCGGGACAGACGCCGTTCTGGACCTGCGAGCCGGTGACGCCGATGTCGCGATCCGCTATGCGCGCAGGATGCCGCGGGACGTTCCCGCCCAGGAAATTTTTCGGGACGCATTTTTTCCGGTATGCAGCCCGGAGCTGTTGGCAGGAGGCGACCGACAGATCGAGCGCGCCGCCGATCTGCTGCAATACCCGCTCATCCATTTCGATTGGACGAACCGCGACCCCGAAGCGCCGACCTGGCAGCGATGGCTGGCGATCGCGCGCTCGGTCGATCCCGGCATCCCCGATGCCAACGAGGCATGGGACTTAAGCTTCCGCGAAGAGCTGCATGCGATCGACGCGGTCGCGGCAGGCCAAGGCATCGCTATCTGCAGCGACGTGGTCGTCAGTGGCGAACTCGAAGCTGGCAGGCTGGTCAAGGCACATGATCTCTCTCTCCCAGGCTACGGCTTTTATCTTGCCTGCGTAGCCAACCACCCTCGACAAGCGCATATCGAAGCCTTTTTTGCCTGGATGAGATCGATGGCCTAAGCAACGCCGATTTCCCGCCATCCTCATCACCAGGGACCTGGCGTAACAAATTGCTAACCATAAGCTCATTGCATGGCTGCCATGCACGTTTGCCGGCGTCTGGTCCAAAGCGGCTTCTTGAATCATAAGCACGCTCATTATATATGTCGCTCATGGTTTCCGACGGCATCGACAGATTGGGCTTCTTGATTCACGACGTGCAGCGCCTGATGCGCAAGCGCTTCGAGGCGCGCGCCAGCGGCTTCGGCCTTTCCTCGGCGCAATGGCGGCTTCTGGTCCGCGTCGCCAAGGAAGAGGGTGTCGCGCAAGCGCGGCTCGCCGAACTGCTCGAAATCGAGCCGATCAGCGTTTCGCGCCTTGTCGATCGCATGGAGGAGGGCGGCTGGATCGAGCGCCGTTCCGACGCAACCGACCGGCGCGTCCGCATGATCTTCCCGACCGCCAAGGCGAGCGCGGCCTATGCCCACGTCAAGAGTCTCGCCGGCGAAGTCTATGAGGAATCGCTTGTCGGTGTTTCGCCGGAAGATCGCCGTGTCCTGGTCAGGGCGCTGGATACGATCGTGCAGAATCTAGCGGACGGCGAGACGTCGTCCTTGGAAAAAGTGAAGAATACAGAAGGCGCAGCAGCATGAACGCGGTAGCCAAGATAAACCAAGATGCGACCAAGCTGGAGATGGAAGCTCCCGCGCAGCCGGCGCCGGTAACCATTGCCCCGCAGGTGCAGCCCGCACCGGTGGCACCAAAGAAGAAGCGCCGCGCCGGCCGTTTCCTTTTGATGGTCGCGCTGCCCGCGGCGTTGATCGCCGGCGGCAGCTATGTCTGGGTGACCGGCGGCCGCTATCAGGAGACCGAGAACGCCAATCTCGAGCAGGCCAAGGTGTCGATCGCTTCGGACACGGCAGGCCGCATCGTTCGGGTCGACATTGCCGACAACCAGCTGGTCAAGCAGGGCGACGAGCTGTTCGCCATCGACCCCGAACCTTATCGGATCGCACTGGCCCAGGCCGACGCGGCGGTGGCCGGCGCGCGCCTCAATGTCGAGCAGCTGCGTGCCGCTTACAGCCAGGCTGTGTCGCAAGAGAGATCCGACGAAAGCCAGGTCCAGTACGCGCAGTCGCAATATGACCGCGCCGCCGACCTTGCCCGCAAGGGCATCAACGCCAAGTCGTCGCTGGATGAGGCCAAGAACGACCTCGACAAGGCCAAGCAGCAGCTGGCCGTGGCCCAGCAAGGGATCGTCAGTGCCAAGGCGGCACTTGGCGGCAATCCCGACATCGAGACCGACAAGCATCCGACGGTGATGGCGGCGCTCGCTGCACGCGACAAGGCGGCCTACGATCTGGTCCAGACCACGGTCAAGGCGCCTGCCGGCGGCATCATCAGCCAGGCCGCTTCGTTCAAGGTCGGCCAGTATGTCGGTTCGGGCACGCCGCTGTTCTCGCTGGTCGAGACCGGCGACACCTGGGTCGACGCCAATTTCAAGGAAACCCAGCTCACCAACATGAAGCCGGGCCAGAAGGCCGAAATCGTGGTCGACACCTATCCGGGCAAGACGTTCGAAGCCATTGTCAAGGCGATCGGCGCCGGTACCGGGGCCGAGTTCTCGCTGCTGCCCGCGCAGAACGCCACCGGCAACTGGGTCAAGGTCACGCAGCGCATTCCGGTTCGCCTGGAGTTGACCGACGCCGACGCCAAAATGGCGCTGCGCACCGGCATGAGCGCGACCGTCACGGTGGACACCGGCGTCTCCCGCGGGCTGCCGAGCATTTTCGGCCACGCCACCGCAGGCGAGGCCAAGTAAAGAGGCCAACTAGAACAGCGGCCGCATAGCGAGCTGGATGCAGGTGACAGGATTGGTCCGAGGGAAGCGCAGGAAGAGTTGAATGCGTAGACGGGCTGCGCTGCGGCCTGCTTAAACCAGACAACTCTGCGCAGGATCTTCGGTCCTCAGGTTTCCGGGCGGCAGGCGCCCGTATGTCGAGACGCTCAGTCGATGTAACCCCCACATCGATGGCCGCGTCCCACCGCGATGAGGGTCTCCACAGCGAGGGCCTCGCCGCCCGGAAACCTAATGTACACGTTTTTGTTACCTGCTGGAAGTTTTACATCATGAGCAGCCCAGAACCCTTTCGCGAATTACCGCACCGCGGCCTGATCACCGTTGCGCTCATGCTGGCGACGATTATGCAGGCGCTCGACACCACGATCGCCAACGTCGCGCTGCCGACCATGACCGGCGATCTCGGCGCCTCCCCCGACAACATCAACTGGGTGTTGACCTCCTACATCGTTGCCGCCGCGATCATGACGCCGGTGACCGGCTGGCTGGCCGACCGCTTCGGTCGCAAGGAGCTGTTCCTGACGGCGGTGGTCGGCTTCACCGTCTTCTCCATGCTGTGCGGCATCGCCTGGAGCCTGGAGACCATCGTTTTCTTCCGGCTGATGCAAGGCGTGTTCGGCGCGGCCATCGTGCCTCTGTCGCAGACCTTCCTGCTCGACATCAATCCCAAGGAACGCCACGGCCAGGCCATGGCCATCTGGGGCGCCGGCATCATGCTGGGACCGATCCTTGGCCCGACGCTGGGTGGCTGGCTGACCGAGAATTTCAACTGGCGCTGGGTGTTCTTCATCAACCTGCCGGTCGGTATCATCGCTTTCCTCGGCATGGCCGCATATCTTCCCAGTGTTGCCCGGCGGGTGCGCAGCTTCGATTTCTTCGGCTTCACCATGCTCTCGCTTGGCGTCGGCGCGCTGCAGCTGATGCTCGATCGCGGCGGCGAGGTCGACTGGTTTTCCTCGATCGAGATATGGATCGAGCTTGGTCTTTCCATCACCGGCTTCTGGGTATTCATCATTCACACCCTGACGGCGGAGCACCCCTTCATCGACCCGAAGATCTTCCTCGATCGCAATTTCGTGACCGGGCTGGCGTTCATCTTTGTCATGGGCGTGCTCATTTTGGCGAGCATGGCGCTGCTGCCACCAATGCTGTCGACCATCTTCGGCTATCCGACCCTCACCATCGGCATCGTCTTAGGGCCACGCGGTGTCGGCACGATGATTGCGATGCTGTTCGTCGGGCGGATCATGCACAGGATCGATGCCAGAATCCTCGTCGTCATCGGCTTCCTGCTGACCGCGCAATCGCTCTACACCATGTCCAGCTTTTCGCCGCAGATGGACAACTGGCTTATCCTCAGCTCCGGCGTCATCCAGGGCCTTGGAATGGGAATGGTGTTCGTGCCGCTGTCCACCGTGGCCTTCGCCACGCTCGACGCACGCTTCCGCACCGATGCCACGGCGTTATTCAGCCTGGTGCGCAATCTTGGGTCGTCGATCGGCGTATCGGTGGTGACGGTTTTGCTGGTACGCAACACGCAGATCAATCACGCTGAACTCTCGGCCTATATCAATCCGTTCAATCCCAACCTCTGGGGGGCGTCGCCGGCAGCGGCGGGCGGCGACCCGACGGCGCTTTCCCTGATGGATGGCATGGTCAATATCCAAGCGATGATGATCTCTTACGTCAATGACTTCAAGCTGCTGATGATGATGACGCTGCTCGCCGTCCCGTTCGTTTTCCTGCTGCGCAAACCAAAGGCCGGTCCTGCCGCCGGTGGGGCGCCCGCGGCGCATATGGACTAGGCTGCGAATGTGCGGCGGCCTGAATGACGATCGAGAGGTACGCTGCGCCGCTTCCGGCAGGCGAAATCTGCTCTAAGCCTCAGCTGTCCATGCCGTTCGCGCCGGCGTCGAACCGGTTCATCTACCATTAGTATATCCAGACCAATATGCAGTCGCTTTTGGGTTGAAGGCGAGCCTCTCTGCTTGCCTCAAACATCAGCAGGGAGGAACTGTGTTTGGCCACGAAATCATCCAGGCAACCCGCCGAAGCACCCGAATCCGCCAATCTAACGACGCTGGCAAAACTGGCGACTGCCTCGTACGAAGCCCTCGAACGCGAGCTGCGCGCCACGATTGCAGCACTCGAGGACCAGGCACTGCGGTTCCAGACCGCGATCGAGAACATCTCGCAGGGCATCTGCTTTTTTGACGCCGATGAACGGCTGATCCTGTGCAACCGACGCTATGCGGAAATCTATCGGCTTGCGCCGGAGCAATTGCAGCCGGGCCTGGCGCTGCGCGAAATTGTCGAGCGTCGCGTTGCTGTCGGGACGTCGCCGACGAACGCAGACGCCTATCTGGCCTTGGCGCGGGCAGTCAATTCAGGCGCGGCTTCGGGAAACTGGTCAGCCGAGCTCGCCGATGGCCGGACAATTCAGGTCTGCCACCAGCCAATGCCTGACGGGGGCTGGGTGGCCACGCATGAGGACATCAGCGAACTCAGCGCCAATCGCCTGATCATCGACGAGCGCATCTCGTTGCAGACGCTGATCGACCTGGTACCTGACTACATGTGGGTGAAGGACACCGAAAGCCGCTTCGTCGTCGCCAACCGGGCCATTGCGTCCGACAGCGGTCAGGACAGGACGAGCGACATGATCGGTCTGACCGATTTCGACCTTCATGCTCCGGATCTTGCGCAGAAATTTCGTCTCATTGAGCAGAAACTGATGCGCGACGGACAACCGATGATCGACGAGGAGGAGTTCGTCATCGATGCGTCAGGCACCGGCAAATGGTTCCTGTCGACGAAGCTGCCGTTGCGCAACGTTCAAAACAACATTTTCGGCCTCGTCGGCATTGCCCGCGACATCACTGCGCGCAAGCAGGCCGAAATCCTTCGCGACGGGCAGGCGCATATCCTGGAGATGATCGCAAAGAGCGCCCCACTTGAAGACGTGCTCGAGCGGCTCATGCATCTGGTCGAGTCCCAGCTGGCGGGGATATCCGGTTCGGTCTTGCTACTCGACAAGGATGGCAGCCACTTGCGCCACGCCGCCGCGCCGAGTCTGGCAAAAGACTACACCAACGCCGTCGATGGCGCCGTGGTCGGCCCCAAGGCAGGGTCTTGCGGAACCGCGGTCTATCGGCGCGAGCCGGTCATTGTCGCCGACATCATGCAGGACCCGCTTTGGGACGACTATCGTGATCTCGCCCAGCGCCATGGTTTGCGTTCATGCTGGTCGACGCCGATCCTGTCGCATCAGGGCGCCGTGCTCGGCGTCTTTGCGATGTATTCGATGACGGTGCGCGAACCGACAGAGGCCGAGACTCGCCTCATCGACTTCACGACGCGCATCGCCGGAATTGCCATCGAACGCAAACAGGCTGAAGACCGGATCCACTTCATGGCCAACCATGACGTGCTGACCGGGCTTCCCAATCGCGCCTTGCTAGAGGATCGGCTTTCCCAGGCGGTCTTGTACGCTCAGCGATACGATCGCTGGGTGACGGTGGTGTTCATCGATCTGGACAATTTCAAATTCGTCAATGACACGCTCGGCCACAATGCCGGAGACGAGCTCCTGAAGATCGTCGCAAGTCGCATGGTCGAGTGCGTAAGGGCAACCGATACCGTCGTGCGGCTTGGCGGCGACGAATTTGTCATCGTGCTGTTCGACCAGCCGACGAATGTCGATCTCGTCTCCGAGACCTTGCAAAAAATCCGAGCGGCGATCGCAGAGCCGGTTCAGCTTGGAGGCCATCTTGTGCGGGCGACAGCCAGCATCGGCATTGCCAGCTATCCCAAGGATGGGGCGGCTCCCGATGTGCTGCTGGCAAACGCAGATGCGGCCATGTATCGCGCCAAGGAGTCCGGTCGCGACAATTTCCAATTTTACACTCCGGAGTTCAACACCAGGGCGCATGAGAAATTCGTGCTTCAGGAAGAGCTGCGAAACGCCTTGGAGCGTTCGGAATTCACTCTGCTCTACCAACCGCAAGTGGACCTTCGGTCAGGTCGGGTTTTTGCGGTCGAGGCATTGATACGCTGGAACCATCCGACCTTGGGCACGATAATGCCGATGATGTTCATCCCGACCGCCGAGGAGACAGGTCTGATTGTACCGATCGGCGACTGGGTTCTGCATGAGGCCTGCCGGCAAAACAAGGCCTGGCAAGATGCCGGCCTGCCGCCAATGACCGTTTGCGTGAATGTCTCAGCACGGCAATTCAGGGAACGGAACCTGATCGATCGCGTCATAAACGCGCTGAAGGACAGCAGCCTGGAGGCCAGATACCTGGAACTTGAGGTGACCGAAAGCCTCATCATGCAGGACATCGACCTGGCTGTCGCGACGATGAACGCACTGCAGAGCCTGGGCGTCCAGATCTCGATCGATGATTTCGGCACAGGCTATTCCAGCCTGAGTGCGCTTAAGACATTTCCAGTGGCGCGGCTGAAGATCGATAAGTCCTTCATCACGGATCTGGCCGCCGACGAGAACGACCAGGCTGTTGCCAGCGCCGTGATTTCATTGGGTCAAAATCTCAACCTGAGGGTCATCGCCGAGGGCGTTGAGACAGACGATCAGGTAGCCTTCCTGCGCAGGAACAATTGCGACGAAATGCAGGGCTATCATTTCAGCAAACCGGTTTGCGCGCAGGACATCGAGGAATTGCTCGGCGGCCGCAAAGACTGACGGGTCGGTCATCCGGCAGGCTTCCGCCGACCAAATGGCGGAAGCTTATCTACCGAGCACAAGGCACCAGTAGCGGAGCGTGCTGTCGCGGCCATCGCGCACATAGGCGAGGCCGAAGCGGGCAAAACGTGGGTCGAGCATGTTGCCGCGGTGGGGCGCCGAATGCATCCAGACGTCGAACAGCTTCTGCTGGTCGAAGCGGCCTTCGGCGATGTTTTCGGCGGCAGCGCCGGCAATGCCATTGTTTTTGACGCGCGAGGCAAAGTCCTTGCCCCAGCCGGTGGTGTGGTTCATGCGGCCGCCGCGCGCCATGTAGCCGGCCTGCTGCAGCGCCGCCCGTTCGAGCTGTGCATCGGGGACAAGCGGCCCGAGACCCGCCGAGGCACGGATGCCGGCCAGAATGCCCGTGGCCGCGGAAGAGACCCCGGTGCCTTCGCCGGTGGGCAGCACGGTGACGCAAGCAGCGAGCCCGGCCAGTGCGCCAAGGCCGGCAGCCCTGAGCAGTACGCGCCTGTTCAGGCTTGATCGGCCTTCATAATTTTCGATTTTCGCAGCGGTCATGCCCGCCTGACATAGCGGTGATCATGGCTTTTGCCGGGCGAGTGAGAATATCGCTCGCACAATCTGCGGATTGTCGTCTTAGGCCGCCTTGCCGAGATCGGATTTTGGGGGTCGACGACGCCGGGGCGGCCCGATCTTGTTCGGTATGTTCCCACCAGGCGCCAAGCGCGTCGATGAGCGGCACAAGCTTGAGACCGGGCTCCGTGAGGTCGTAGTCCACATGCAGCGGATAGCCCGAACGCGCCGTTCGCCGAACGATCCCTGCTTCCTCCAGCTTGCGCAGTTCGAGCGCCAGGATGCGGTGCGACACTGTCGGGTTGTCACGCCTCAGGTCGCTGAACCGCTTGGTGCCGTCCTTGAGATAGTAGAGCAGCAAGGTGGCCAGCGACCGCTGAGCACACGCATGGTCTCTTCGATCGGGCAGCGTGAGACGACATCTTTCATGGCGGGAACCTGGTTACAGAATAGTGCGTAATTTACATGGGCCGCCCGGTGTTTAGGGTCAAGTTTCGCTGCGCAGCGTGATCCCTAAATCATGGAAGAGACAAAGAAAATGGAACCTATTCTCCTTTATGGCTTCCCGGCGGGAAGTTCGATGGGGCTCGTCGCTGCCTTTGAACGCGTTGGACAGCCCTATCGCCTGTGTCGTGTCGACATGCTGGCCGACATGAAGAACGATGCCTATGCCAGCATCAACGGCCGTCAGGAAACGCCGGTGTTGATCACCGACGAAGGCAGGGTGCTCACCGAGACCATGGCGATTGCCGCGTGGCTCGAAGTCCGCGATACCCAACGTCGTATCAGCTTCGAGCCTCGCTCGCCGGAAGCCGACCGGATGCACCAGCTGATGGCTTTCGTGAACACCGGTTTCACCGCTGCTTTCAGTCCGCTCTGGGCCGCACTTGAAATGGAATCGGCCGAACCGGTGCTGCTGGCGACCTTGCGTGACTTTGGCCGCAAGGTCGTTACCCAACGCCATGACCAGCTTGAGGCGATGATCCTCGACACTGACTTTCTGGTCGGCGATCGGCTGACACTGGCGGATACCACGCTGATCGGCGTGGCGCGCTGGGCGGAGTTCCACCAGGCGGTCGATGGGGCCGCCTATCCCAAGCTGGCGGCGCTGCGCTGCCGCATCGAAGCAGATCCGGCCGTGCGATATGCGCTCGCTGTCGAGGCTGGCGAAAAGCCCGCCGGCTCAGGCGCTTGCCTCGGTCACGTTCCGCTGGCCGAGGTGATCGATCGCTTCGCGACCTAATCTCGTCCTGTTCGTTCCGCCCCGGCGCCCCGGCGCCGGGCGGTGGCGACAAGCGCGCCGAGATCGGCTATCATACGGTCGTTCTTGAAGTGGCAGCTGCGGGCGGCCATCCTGGCGATGACCGCCCCGACACACGGGAGAAAGGTTATGGCCGGCTTTCATGTCATGGCGGATGCGCGTGGAACGCATGTACAGCCGACGGTGCGCCGCATCAGCACCGCGGATCTGATCGATGCGCTCCGTCTCGGCGTAGAGGATTTCTGGGCCAAGCCGTCGCATTATGTGTTCCTGTGCCTGATCTATCCGGTGGTCGGCCTGATCCTGACGGAGTGGACGTCGGGCTCGAACGCCATCCAGCTCATCTACCCCCTGATGTCCGGCTTTGCTTTGGTCGGCCCGTTCGCCGCAATTGGCCTTTACGAAATCAGCCGCCGGCGCGAGTCCGGCATGGATACGTCCTGGTGGCATGCGCTCGACGTGCGCCACTCGCCGGCGCTGCCCGCGATTGCGGTCATCGGCATCATGCTGCTGGTACTGTTCCTGCTCTGGCTGTTTACCGCGCAATCGATCTACACCAGCCTGTACGGCAATCAGCCTCCGGCCTCTATCGTTGGCTTTATTCGCGAGGTGCTGACGACCAGCAAGGGCTGGACGCTGATCCTGCTCGGCAACGCGGCTGGGTTCGTCTTCGCCGCGATCGTGCTGGCGACGACTGTCGTCGCCTTTCCGCTGCTGCTCGACCGCGACGTCGGCGCCGTCTCTGCAGTCGAGACGTCTGCGCGGGCAGTTATGACCAATCCGCTGCAGATGGCGCTGTGGGGCCTGATGGTCGCCGTGCTCCTGGTCCTCGGCTCGATCCCGCTGTTTGCCGGGCTTGCCGTCGTCATGCCCGTCCTTGGCCACGCGACTTGGCATCTCTACCGCAGGGTGGTCGAACCGGAGCGGGCCGAGCAGGTCAGGCGGCCGATGTAGGACCGATCAGCGTTGCGCGTCAGTTGCCATCTTGATGGCCAGCGCCGTCAGCACCGTGCCCATCATCCAGCGCTGGATCACCAGCCATAACGGCCGCCCGGCGAGGAAGACGGCGATGGAGCCGGCCGTCACCGCGATGATCGCGTTGACGGTCAGGCTGATCGCCACCTGGGTGGCACCGAGCACCAGAAGCTGCGACAGGACGTGGCCCTTGCCGGGGCTGATGAACTGCGGCAGCAGCGACAGATAGAGCACGGCCACCTTCGGGTTGAGCAGGTTGGTCATCAGGCCCATGGCGAACAGCTTGCGCGGCCTGTCCCTCGGCAGTTCGCGGATAAGGAAGGGCGAGCGCCCACCGGGCTTCACCGCTTGCCAGGCGAGCCACAGCAAATAGAGCGCGCCGGCAAGGCGCAGCACATCATAGGCGAAGGGCACGGCGAGCAGCAGCGCGGTGATGCCGAACGCCGCCGACAGCACATAGAATAAAAAGCCGAGCGCCACGCCACCCAGAGAGATCAGCCCGGCCTTCGGCCCTTGCGACAGCGAGCGCGAGATCAGATAGATCATGTTCGGGCCAGGCGTCAGCACCATGCCGAGGCAGACCAGCGCAAAGGCGAGATGGTTGGCGGGTTCGGGCAAGAGCGCATCTCCGGATGGCGGTGAGGACAGTCACCACAGGCCTTCATCACCCGCAAGAGCATGAGGGCAGGAGCCTTTGCGCCAGCGCCGCTGTTAGCGATTCTTCGCGCGCCCCCTCTGCTTAAGTTACCGATCCCGTCGCCTTCAGCCGACGATGCGCAGGTTCGACAATTCGTTGACGATTTCCTTGAAATTGTAGGACAGCGTCGCGCCGGTCGCATTCCAGAACAGCTTGGCCGGCTTGCTCGGGTCGGTCGGATCCTTGCGGAAGCGCGAATCCGAGGAACACGCCTTCAGCGCATCGATCGCCTTCTTGTCGCCGGTATCGGTGGTCGACAGGTCGAGCGCGACCGTCATCACGAGAATGTTCGAATTCTTTGCATTGGCGCAGAGCGTTTTCATTTGCTCGTCGAGTGTTGCCGTGTAGTTGGCACCGGAATAGGTGGTCTTGCCGATATCGGTGCTGGTATTCATGAACAGACGGGTCACGCTTCCAGATCGTTCAAGATCGGTACGGGTTTTCAAACCTCGTTAACCATGCGTCCGCCATCGGCAATGCTGCTACGCGTTCTCTGCGGCAAAGCTCCTTAAAAGGGGGACACGGCGCTGAAAAAGAAAAGCTTTTCGCCATCACGACCTCGCCGGCACTACCGAGCGACAATCTTGACGCAACGAAAGCTGGTGACAGGGTGAAACGCTTCGGTTAATCCGAACCGGTCGCGGCGGACCGTCGGCCGCGACGCTTGCAAGCATCACGATACAGGACAACGGCATGGCGGATTCGCCCGACATCATCGGTTCGCTCGCAGATCTGTCGGGAGCCTATTCAGCCATCCTGTGCGATGTCTGGGGCGTGGTGCACAATGGCGAATGGCATTTCCCTGCGGCGGCTGCCGCGCTGATCGCTGCTCGCGCGGCGAAAATACCTGTCGTGCTGATCACCAATTCGCCGCGCCGCAGCGCCGACGTGGTGACGCAGATGAACGCCATCGGTGTTCCTCCCGCCGCCTACGATCGTGTCGTCACTTCCGGCGACGTAACGCGCGACCTGATCGTCGAAGGGCCGCGAAAGATCTTCCATATCGGTGCCGATCGGGATTTCACACTCTATGACGGTCTCGACGTCGAACTCGTCGAGGAGTTCGAAGCGTCCGGTGTGGTCTGCACCGGCCTATTCGACGACGAGGTGGAGAAACCGGAAGATTATGCCGATCTTCTGCGGCGGCTGCGTGCAAGGAATCTGCCCTTCATCTGCGCCAATCCCGACATCATGGTCGAGCGCGGCGAGCGCATGATCTGGTGCGCGGGGGCATTGGCCCGCGACTACGCACAGCTTGGCGGGCGCACGCTGATCGCCGGGAAACCTTACGCACCGGTCTATGACGTCGCCATGAAAGAGATCGCCGACATTCTCGGCCGCCCGGTCGAGCGTTCGCAAGTTCTGGCCATCGGCGACGGCATGATGACCGATATCAAGGGCGCGGCCGACAATGGCTTCGACGTGCTTTACGTATCGGGCGGCATCCATGCCCGCGATTACGGTGAAGCGCTGCAGCCGGATCCGGCCAGGCTCGCGGCCTTTCTCGAAAAATACGGCTACAGGCCGGTCGCGGTCATTCCCAGACTGCAATAGGTTCAAGCCATGACGGCAATGTCCGAACGCATTTCCGCAACCGCGCCGCTGCCGGCCCATCTGCGCGGCGGCGTGGTGGCGATCGGCAATTTCGACGGCGTCCACCGCGGCCACCAGGCGGTGCTCGAACGCGCGCGCGCCGAAGCGGAGCGTCGCGGCGTACCTGCCCTGGTGCTGACCTTCGTGCCGCATCCGCGAAAAGTTTTCAGGCCGGACATGCCGCTGTTCGTGCTGACGCCGCCGCCGATGAAAGCACGGCTGTTGTCGCATCTGGGTTTTGCGGCACTGGTCGAGCAGCCGTTCACACGCGAGTTCGCCTCCTTGTCGGCGGAGGCTTTCGTCACCGGCGTGCTGGAGCGCAACCTCGGCATAAGTCACGCAGTCACCGGCTTCGATTTCCATTTCGGCAAGGACCGCCAAGGCGGCCCGGCCTATCTGATGGCGGCCGGCGAGCGCCACGGCTTCGGCGTCACGCTGGTCGATGCCTTTCGCGACGAAAGCGCCGAGGTGGTGTCATCGAGCCGCATTCGCGCGCTGCTGTGCGAAGGCAATGTGGTCGAGGCCGCCGGCCTGCTCGGCTACCGCTTCACCGTCGAGGCCGAGGTGATCGGCGGCCAGCAACTCGGCCGGACGCTCGGCTTTCCGACTGCAAACATGAGACTTTCGCCGGAAGCTACTCTGAAGGAAGGAATTTATGCTGTCCGCTTCCGCCGCGCCGACGGCTCGCTTCATGATGGCGTCGCCAGCTTCGGCCGCCGGCCGACGGTCGACGACAATGGCGCGCCGCTGCTGGAGACCTTCGTCTTCGACTTTTCCGGCGACCTCTATGGCGAGATTTGTGCCGTGTCCTTCTTCGGCTACCTGCGTTCGGAGGTGAAGTTCGACGGGCTTGACGCGCTGGTCGCCCAGATGAAGCGCGACGAGGCAGAGGCGAAGGCACTGCTCGCCGGCGTCAGGCCGCTTTCCGGGCTCGACGCTGCCATAGCTTTTTAGAGCATGGTCCCGAAAAGTGGGAACCGGTTTTCGGAAAAGATCATGCTCAAACCAGAATTTATTTCTTCAGCGCCAAGCCGACGGCAATGAAGGTCCAGCCCTGGAAAATCAGGTCGACGGCCAGGAACAGGCCGAGCACCCACACGCTGTTGACCGGCCAGCCCATTGCGATGACCAGTCCCGCCAGCGCGCTGATGACGCCGGCCGCGACGACCCAGCCCCAGCCCGGCTGCGGCCGGTGGCTGTAGCCGACCCAGGCCCTGAGCACGCCTGAAGCAAGGAGCGCGACCGCCAGGAGGAAGGTCAGCACCGTCGAGGCGAGGACCGGATTGCCGAAGGCAAAGAAGCCGGCGACGGCGTAGAGAAGGCCGCTGAGCAGCCAATAGAAGAAGCGGCCCCATGTCTTCACACCGAAGGCATGGATGATCTCGACAACGCCGGCCATCAGCATCAGCCAGCCCACGACAAAGACGGAGGCGACGGTTGCGATGAACAGATTGCCGAAGGCGATGCCGCCGAAGATAAGCAGCAGCACGCCAAGCGCGACGAACCATCCCCATTTCGCCCGCGTCTGGCCAATGGCGTCTTTCATGGCATCGCCGCGCAGTGTCATTGCCGCATCTCCCTCAAGGGTTGCCTGGCATCTTCATTCTAGAAGGTAGCGCCGATCGCCTTGGCCGTCCAGCGAGCAGGCTGCGAGCGCCACACCCCCGAGCGATCCCCTTGCCAGATGTCCTCTGTGGATGGCTCCCGCGATGCAAGAGGTAATTCGACATTATGGCGCGTTGGTCGGGTGCAGTCTTCTGTGCGGCCTGTTGATGCAGCCATTCGAGACTGCTGGCCCTGATGGGGTCGGCGAACTGGGTCCCAATCTGCTTTGCAGGCTATGATGCCTCCGACATCGCATGGGTTGTCCCTGTTCCCGGCCTGACCGGTCTCGCCATCACATCGCGTCGCTCTCACAACCTCATGGAGCCGATCGATCGGCTCGATCTGATTTCTGCTTCAGTGTCTCGTCTTCTGCGCAACTTACGCTGCAAGGTTCGGAGCATGACGCGCCTGATAGGTTTCGCCGCGCGCCATG
>NZ_JAMYQT010000027.1:0-70248 GCF_040320985.1 Mesorhizobium sp. M0571 | reverse complement strand
CGACCATCTTTCAGCCAGCGGTGCCGTTCGGCCGTCGAGATCGTCAGAATGTCCTCGATTTCACGGGGGATTACGGGCAGGTCTTCGATATTCTGCAGTGCTTCGGATACGATCCCGAATACCACCTGCACATCATTCTCGGCGCCCTCAGACAGGCGCAGGGTAAGCACGCGGGACTCGATATTGAGCAATTTCCTGAAATCCGTTGGAAGGCGGGCGCGTATTTCGAGAAAAACACCCCTCGCTCTGACGGGCGATCCAAGCGTTGCAGCCGGGGTTAAAGGCCACTCTCCAATCAGCTTCGCTGTTGCATTGATTTTTCGGCGCGTGGACATGCCCTTTATATAGGTCACCGATTGTCGGCAGCGATGAGCCGATCGCAGAGCCAACATGAGTTCTAATCCGCCAGCGGTCTGAACCACGATGCCCTAAAGGCGCAACCACGATGGCGGGGCCGCTTGCAATTTCGGGTAACAGGAAGCGGCAGAGTTTAACTCACAGTGCGTTGCCGCGTGGCGGCTTTGGGGCCGGAAGCTGTCAGTCCGGTTTGGCGATCTAAGTTGCGATGAGCTGCCATATGGCCCAGCCCTGCCGTGGCCTACTTTTCAGCAATCCCGTATTAAAGCTGAAAGAGCCGATGGACTTCACATTACCGTTTGTGATCAGGTAAATCTAATTTAAGACTTGTTTTGGGGGAAATGAGATTTGAGCCCGGAGACGTTATCGCGACTTCTCGCATCAATGAATGCTGGCCGCCTGCTGGTCGTCTGCGGGGCCGGCCTCTCTATGGCCCCGCCCAGCAGCTTGCCTTCGGCTCGAACCGTGGCGGAACGCTGCTTCGACAAGTACCAGCTTGAAGTTGATCCCGCGTGCGATATCGGGCTGCGCGACAATCTTGAGGCGCTAGCTGAGCATTTCGTGGTCACGAGCACGCTTCAGTCCGTCTTCATTGAGCATTTGGTGCCATGGCCCGCATTCGTGCGGCCGCCCAACCCGGGTCACGCCGCGATCGCAGATTTCCTGCTCACCCGGGCAGCCGTGGCAGGCATATCAAGCAACTACGACATACTCATTGAACGGAGAGCCTGGGATTACGGAGCCGCCTTCCGCGGCTCCCTTGATGGCGACGAAGCCAACGCCGACGCGGTCCGCCAAGCGCCGCTTCTCAAGTTTCATGGTTGTGCGCACCGCGATCCCTCTTCGACAGTCTGGGCACCATCGCAGCTTCAAGACCCGGTCATTTCGGCCCGCATCGAGCGCAGCAAGACCTGGATGGCGGCCAACCTGCGGCAGAAGGATCTGTTAGTCGTCGGCTTCTGGTCTGACTGGGAATACCTCAACGCTGTGATCGGCGGGGCGCTTGCGGATGTCCAACCACTCTCTGTCACCGTTGTCGATCTCTCGCCGATCGATGCCTTGGCAGCAAAGGCACCCCAACTCTGGCAGATCGCACATGCGGAGAATGTTCATTTCGAACATGTACGCGAGTCGGGAGCCGATGTCCTCGATGAGCTGCGGCGGGCGTTCTCACTGAATTACCTTCGCCAAGTCCTGGCCGCTGGCAAGGCCGTCTTCGAAGCTTCGACAAATGTGCAGTGCAACCCCGAATGGCTCAATGTCGCCGATTACGACAGCGAGACTTTGTACGGGCTGCGCCGAGATGCTGAAGGTGTCCCGGCCGTACAGCCGGCGACGCGCATCCGGCCCGGTAACGTTGAGGCTTTGGGATACTTCCATCTGTTGCTGCGTCAGGCAGGCGCGACACAGCGGCCGGATGGCTACGATCTAAACGGTCGCAGTATCCGGGTCATTAACGGCGCCGAAGCGATTCTGGGCTCACTGAGGACGAAGTTCATCGAACCTCCCGTTACTATCGCCTCGGACATCGTCGTGGCAGTGGGCGCGACCGATCTCGGCCTTCCCAGCAATGTCGTCCGGGGTGGTCGAACCGGCGACTTCATACGCCCAGACGCAGCTGGAGATTGGTACGATGTCAACGGTGCAATAGCGGAGCTGGACATCTGATGGACATCTCGACGCAAGCGGAAATCGCATTGCGCAATGCACAGTACGAGACATGGTCTTGGTCTGGCCCGCAGGGCCCGGTCACATGTTTCGAAAGCGCCGCAGTCATGGGCTTCGTTCATGTGTTCGAAAGCGCCGAAGCGCTCATGGCCGGATGGCGGACAAGTCAGAAGACAGCGCTGGCGCGTCACGCTGCCTCGCTTCGGGGTGCTGGGACCAAGGCCTGGAACGTCTACTCGGTCTTCCTCACCGCCGATCGCGCGCCTTCGCTCGCCCGCGCCATTGAGCGGATCGAAGAGGATTTCACACTCACCCGCAAGATCGCTCGCACGTCAATAACGACGGCTGAAGACGTGGAGAGGTCGCTTCTCCCGTTGATGGCAATCCGATCGCAGCCGATGCTGGGTGCTTCAAACTTCGAAGACCGGCTCCGAGCCCGATTGAAGGATGTGCCCGCCGACGCCGTAACGGCGTTCCTAAACGAAACGACCGCGGCAGACGTTGCACGTATTCTGGGAGCCAAATCATGAGGCTCGACTACGTAGAAGTTTGCGGCTTCCGGGGCTTCCGCGACAAGGTGCGGATAGACTTCGGCGGCGGCTTCACGGTGATTACGGGCCGCAATGGCGTCGGCAAGAGTACCCTGTGCGATGCCGTCGAGTTCGCTATTACCGGACTCATGGAAAAATACGCGGTCGAGAAGGCCGCCAAGGAGAGCCTCGCCGACTATCTCTGGTGGCGCGGCGCAGGGGTGCCGAAGGCGTATTACGTTACGGCTTCGTTCATCCGCGACGATGATGGAGAATCGTTTTCGGTCACGCGAACCCGCGAAGGAGGCGCCGACCGATCGCCAGAGGAGATCCAGGCGGCCTTATGCACCGGCCCTGCACCTGACGACGCACTGCGCCAACTGACGCGCACGTCCATCATTCGCGACGAATGGATCGCCGCGTTGAGCCTGGACCTTTCAGAGACCGAGCGTTTCGATCTCGTCCGCTCTGCGCTCGGAGCCCTTGAAGGGTCAGAAGCCACCGCGAAAGCTAGAGAGGTCGTGACAGTAGCAGACGCTGCTCACACCCGCAACGAAGCTGCCTATGAAACCGCACGCGCGAGGCTGGGTGAACGCCTGACCCAGCAATCGGAGATCCAGGCTTCTCTCAGCCGCACGGGTGATGTTGCGGCCGCCTTGGCAACAGTGGCCGCCGTCGTTCCCGATGCTCCCGCGGAGATGATCGCACGCCTTGAAGCCGCTCGTGGCGCCCTTGCTGACGGGCGTGCTCGAACGGCTCGAATGACCGAAGCGGTCGAGGCGGGGCGAAAACTCCTTGCGCTTCAGCAGACCTTCAATGCCCCGGATGCCGCGGCGGTGCGTGAAAGCGCGAAAGCGGAGTTGGAAACTGCGAGGGAGGCAAAGGATATCGCCTACGCGGCGGTCTCTGCCGCCGAGGCGTTACTGGAGCGAGAAGAGGACGCTGATGCGGTGGCCGCCTCTCTCGCTATTCTGATCGAGCATGGTGAGAGACTTGGCGTTCATGACGAGCACTGCCCTCTCTGTGCTGCCCATCGGACCTCTGAGGAATTCGCCGCCGGTCTAGCAGCGTCGCGGCGGCGCATATCGAGCCTCGCTTCCGGCGTACAGGACGCGCGGAAGACATTAGCTGCGGCCAGCGACGAGGCGCGCGAGTGCTCTACCACCTTCGCGATGGCGGAGGCCGACGTCGCTGCCCACCAGGCAGAGGAGCGCGCCTTGCGCGATGCGGAGCAAACACAGGCAGCCTTCTTCGATCGCTGGAACATAGACCAGCGCTTTCTTAATGACCCCGATGGCCTCGAAGGCCATCTCGAAGCCGAACGCGACAAATTGATCAACCTCGAGAGAGCGTTGCTGATCCTCGAGGCGTCCCAATCGGTCTCCCGCATGGCCTCGATCGAGAGAAACATCGAACGGTTGCGCGAAGAGCTCGACAAAATCGCCGATGCCGTCAACCAGTCGCAAGCTGCCTTATCGCATGCCCGCGACATTGAACGCTCGGTCAAACGCGTCAGCGCTGAGATCATCGACGAGCGGCTGGCGCAGATCAGCCCCTTGCTTAATGAACTCTACCAGCGTCTGCGCCCACACGCGGACTGGCGGACGATCGATTATAGTATCCGCGGCGATGTCCGGCGGTTCCTCAGCTTGAGGGTCGGGGATGGCCTGAACCCTCAGTTCGTATTCAGCAGCGGTCAGCGGCGCGCGGCGGGATTGGCGTTCTTGCTATCCGTCCATCTGGCCCGCGCCTGGACGCCTTTCCGCTCCCTCCTTCTTGATGATCCGGTCCAGCACATCGACGACTTCCGGGCGCTCCATCTCGTTGAGGTGCTTGCCGCGCTCCGTCTCGATCGCCGTCAGATCATCTGCGCGGTCGAGGATCCCGCCCTGGCCGATCTGCTTTGCCGGCGCTTGGTCAGCACGACCGACGAGCCCGGTCGCAGATACGATATCGACCTTGGGCCCGAAGGCGCGACGAGCGTCCTGACCGCTGAGGATGTTCCACCTATGCCAGTTGGCGTGTTGCGCGGTGGGCTTCAGGTTGTCGGGGCGACGTGAAGCAAGTGACAGTCTAGTTTCTAAGACTAGGTTAGGAGAAAACGGCCGCGCCCAAGTTCAGTCGTTACGTGCGCTACGCTGTCTCCAACCTCCGCAAATGGCAAAACGCTCCAGGCGCTCCCTCACAATGTCCAGACTTGTCGCGTCAATGTCCTCTGTGGATGGCTCCCGCGGTGCAAGGGGTTATTTGAGTTTTGACGATTGGGTCAGGTGCAGTCTTCTGTCCGGCCTGTCGATGCAGTCGTTCATGTTGACCGCTGGCCTTGATGGTATCCGCGAGTCGGGTCCCCCTCTGCTTTGCGGGCAAGGACGCCCACGACATTCGCACGGGTTATCCCAGCTCCCGGTATGACCGGTTCGCCATCACATCTCTTCGCCCTTGCAACTGGTGAACTTCCTGCTCCTTTGCGTCTTGCTTCGTTGGAATCGGATTAGATCAGGCTGCGGCGCTGATCGGTAGCCGGTAGGTTCCTCCGCGCGTCATGATCGCCCAGGCCACGCGCGCCGTCCGATTGGCGGCAGCCACCGTGACCAGACGTGCCGGCTTGCGTGCCAACATTGCAGACAGGCGCGGATCAACCGATGCTGGCTGTATCCTCGCCCGTCGGACGAGCGAGGTCATGCCGACCACCAACAGCCGACGCAGGTAGCGGTCACCCATTCGCGAGATCCGGCCCATCCGCTCCCGGCCTCCCGAGCAGTTCTGGAGTGGCGTCAAACCGAGCGAGGCGGCGAACTGGCGGCCGGAGCGGAAGCGCTCAGGCTCGATAACAGAAGCAGCCAGTGCCGTTGCCGAGATCACACCGATGCCCGGGATCGTGGCCAAACGCTGCGACAGCTCGTTGGAGCGGTGCCAGGCCAGAAGCTCCTTCTCCAGACGGGCGAGTTGGAGTTGAATAGTGCCGATCTGATCCGCCAATCCCCTCACCACCAGCCGACCCAGCGGTGGCAGCTCCGGGGCCTTGTCGGTGGAGAGCCGTCTCGCCAATCGCAAGGCATGATGCAGGCCACGTGCCATCTCGATCCCGAATTCGGCCAGGAGACCACGCAGCATGTTCACAAGCTGCGTACGCTGCCTCACCAGCAGATCTCGCGTCCGATGCAGCGCCAGCGTCGCCTGCTGCTCGGCCGACTTCACAGGCACGAAGCGCATGGTCGGCCGCGTCACCGCCTCGCTGATCGCCTCAGCATCCCCCGCATCCGTCTTGCCCCGCTTCACATAGGGCTTCACATAGGCTGGCGGCATCAGTCGCACCTCGTGGCCTAGCTTTGTCAGCTCGCGTGCCCAATGATGCGAGGTGCCGCAAGCCTCCATGCCGACCAGGCAGGAGGGAAGCTTGGCAAAGAACGGCAGGACTTGCGCCCGCCGCAACGCCTTGCGGACAACAACGTGTCCTTCAGCATCGACGGCGTGGACCTGAAAGACGCTCTTGGCCAGATCGAGGCCGATGGTGGTGATTTGCATAACGGATGGCTCCTCTTTCGTGTGGTCGCTGCGACAGCACCACTTCAAAGCATCAAAATGCCTTCAACGGGAGCGGGAGCCATCCACCCCATCTGCTTTCAATTAGTAGCAAAGGCGACCTCAACTTCCGAGATTGGCGCAAACAGTCCTTCATTCTTAGTCGGCGGAGGTCCGCTGCCGGCCCCTCGCTTCTGCTTTTAGAGCGAGTACGAGTACAGCTTCGAACGCGCGCCGAAGCGTGCTGACAATTTCGACGCAGCTGATCATACCTTGAAAATTCAACCCCGAACGCGTGTCCCTTGCATAGGTCTCGGTCGAAAGGCTATGACAAAGAAGGGGGGCAAGTAACGAGAGGAATGGCCTGATAAACATGTCTCGCTCTTCCTCGCGCACCGGGGGTGGAAATCGAGGAGCGATAGTGATTCTCGCCGGTGCCGGTCTCGCTCCAAGCGCGGTCGCCGAGTTTTTTCTGGTCGCAATTCTCAGATTGGCATTTTTGCACTCTCCCTTGCCGGTTTGGCAATCATCGCTGGCTATACCTATTCTGCCGTGGGGAACAGCCAGAACCAAACTGCCGCGACAATAGCAAACTGGACCGCATCCGGGCCAACGGCGATTACGGCGCAGCCTCGGTTGTGGACGGCGATACAATCGAAATTCACGGGCAGCGCATCCGGCTCAATGGCATCGATGCACCTGAAAGCCGTCAGCTCTGCAAAGATGGCAGTGGCGTGGATTATCCATGCGGTCGTCGATCCGCCGAGGCCTTGGACACCTTCTTGGCCGCATCTTAGGTATCACCGCTTTGTCGGAGATTGTCGTCGCGCAGATGGGGTTGGCGTCGCTCCCTGGATGGTAGAACACGGCCAGGCCCTCGATTGGCCTCGGTATAGCCACGGGGCGTACGCGCAACAACAGACTGCGGCCGAGGGGGCTAAGGTCGGAGTCTGGATTGGCACCTTCGAAGTACCTTGGGACTGGCGCGCGGAGCATGCCGACAAGCCGGCAACGGAGCGTCACTTCGGCCTCATCAACCAGGGCCAAGTAGCACAGAGCTATTCATGCCAACCTCGACGCTATTGCTCTCAAATCTCGTCGTGTGAGGAAGCGCACTGGTATCTCAACAATTGCTCCTGGGGCCCCAAGCTGGATCGAGATGGAGACGGGGCCTCCTGTGAGGGCCACTGCTGATTGTTCGGTTCGTGCCAGCTCTTTACCACTACATCCTGGGTCGCCGGAGCAACGTCAGTAGATAAACGGCTACGACCGCGTCAGCCTAACGTATCCATTTGGACGGGCTTCCATCGTTATCGTCCGGCTACCAGAGCTTCGATGCAGCTGGGCGAGCGCCGATAGCGCCTGACAGAAAGGCTGGCTGACATTTGTTTTCGAGAATTCAACCAGTTCGTTCAATCCGGTCGCACTTGAAAGTCGCAAGGCCTCGTAGCGACACACGGGGATTTGCCTATTGTTCTTGAAGCGTCTATCCGGCCCACCGCTTTTGTTCGGGTGGACCCATGTATGCCCGACCACCTCAGCATCGGAAGGAACCTTGCCCGTCTCAATGAAATTGCTCGGAGCAAACTGTGTCCTCAGATCACCATAGCCGACGGCGCCATATCTGTTCCCGTCTTTCACCAGGATGAGGTCCGGCATGAAATAGAGCACTTGGCGGCCAACGTGGATTGAAGGCGGGGTCACGTTACTACGAACAACTTTCGGCAACGTGCTTTCAAGAGTCGTGGACTTTTTGTCGACCAGCATGCTGGCCCCGGCATTGCGCTTCCATGTTGTCAGATCCTGGATCTTGCCTCCGGCCGCCACATGCCATCTTCCGTCGCAACGAGTGAGCGTTTCAAACGCACTAACAAGGCGGCCATAGGCGGCCTCGGCGTCTTGCTCGAGATCGTAATAGAGCACGCTTACCCGGCGATAGCTGTCGAACCATCTGCCGATCAGCATGCCCGGTAGAAATGCGGCGACGCCCAACAAAGGTGCAGCCCCTCCGAGCCTTGTCCCGACAAGGAACCCCGCTATTCCTGCCAGGACCGCGAGGGCCACAGAGAGCCGCGCCTCCAATTGCCTTGCATTGATCTCGTCAAGCACATTGGCATGCGTTTCATCGCGCATATCCATCACGTCGCCGGACCAGCGCTTGTGTGCGACCGAGCCACGAACAACGAGGCGCGTCGGGAACCGGACGTGACGCGGCGCAACTTTCTTCCCGGCGAGCCGTTCGAGCAGCAGCTTGGCAGCGAGCGGTCCGATCTCGTAGATAGGCTGTGCCACTACGGTGATCTGCGGATCGGTGAAGGTGGCGAGATTGAAGTCGTCGAAGCCGACCAGCGACACGTCGTGCGGGATAGACAGGCCCATCGAGCGCAGACCGAGAAGCGCGCCTTGGGTCATCAGGCTCTCCACCGTGAAAAGCGCCGTCGGACGGTTGCGGCGGCTGAACAGGCGGATGGTGGTTTCGACGGCATGTTCGACGGTCGAGCGCGACACGCTGATCAGCGATTCATCCAGCGCAATGCCATGCGACTGCAATGAATTCTGGTATCCGGCAAGACGTTCCTGCGCGGTGAAGATGCGCGACTCGTCGCGCAGCAGTCCGATCCGTCGATGACCATTGGCGACGAGGTAGTCCACGGCCTCGCCGGCGCCGCCCTCGTTGTCGACGACGACGCTGTCGCAGTGCACCTCCTTGACGACGCGGTCGATCAGCACGACCGGCGCGCCTTCGCGCACCAACTGGACGATGTGCTCGCTGTCGGTTGCGGAGGTCGGCGCCAGGATGAAGCCGCGGATGCTCAGCGATCGCAGGCTTTCCAGCAGCTCCTTTTCCTGTTCGACATTTTCCTCGCTGCTGGCAATCAGCAGGTTGTGGCGGTGCTTGCGCAGCTCAACCTCGATGTCGTGGGCGATGCGCGCCTGGATGTCGCCGGGCACGAAGCCCACGATCGGCAACTGACCGCTGCGCAGGGCCTGCGCCACGAGATTGGCCCGATAGCCCAGTTTTTCGGCGGCTTCCAGAACCCGCAGTGCGGTCTCGTCGCCGACGTAGCCGTAGCTGTTGAGCGCGCGCGCCGCCGTGGCGCGCGACACGTTGGCAGCGGCGGCAACGTCCTTCAAGGTGATCCCCTTCTGCGTCACGGCTACTTTGTCCTCCTGCGACCTGACATTGGTCAGATCGTGCTTCCGGCCCGGCTTTGCATTTTACCGTTGTGCCGCATATCGGCGCGTTCTCAAACTGCCAACGCCCAGCTTGTGCACGCTCTTTCCTCAAAGTCCTTATCGTCGATTTTGGAAGAAGCGCCGGATCTGCGAACTCTGGCCGGCCGGCTCATCGGGCGGCGCCTTATCCCGGCTCGAAAAACCAGACAAGGAGTGGGGCTCGTTTTAGACGTACCAATCTGTCGCCAGCGACCAACCTGCCAGCCGATGCTCAGACGCGAAGCGATTGCGGCTGCCCGCCCGGCTCTCAGATCGTTGGTGAAAGGACTCCCGCCAATTTCTCGGGCGGCGCTGCGCCGAGTATGGCTATTCAGAGAACTTCATTCTATAAGAAGAACTCTTTTGGCTGAATAGAACTGGTTACCTTGAGCCGCTCTCGCGACGACATTCCCAAACGCTCTTCCAGGGCGGAACTTCACCATGACGGCACTCACTGGCTGCTTGCACCGCAGGCAAGTGAACGCGTCGTAAAACAGCCGCCCGGCTTGGTGCCCGCGCTGGAGAATGCAGTTGCGATTCTGCAGTTTCTCAACGACACGCCGCCACATGAGGCAGCGCTTGTCGACCTTACAGCAGCACTGGATATTTCAAAGACCCACTGTCACTCGATTTTGAAGACGCTGGTGCATTTCGAGTGGCTGAAGTTCGATCCCAGGTCCAAGACCTACCGTCTTCACTCCGGGCTTCTATCCACCGCCTCCAGCCTGCTCAATTCTCCGGTTCTGGATGCGGTGCGGCGCAGCCTCAGTGCGCTCGTGCAGCGCATCGATATCCCATGCCTGCTGACCCAGCCCATGGACGACGATACTTTCATCGTCATCGACAAGTTCAACGGTTCGAAGTCGATGGAAATATCCTTTCCGATCGGACATCGCTTTCCGCGTGACGCCTGCGCCCAGATGCGAGCCTATCTGGGCTGGCAGACGCCGCAGCGGCTCGATCTCTGGATGCAGCATTGGACGCCTGCCCGCTACACTTCGAAGACACCGCTTGACGCCAAGTCAATCCGGGCGTCCGTCGCTGCTACGCGCGAGCGCGGCTATGCGCTCAGCCAAGGCGAATTCACGGAAGGCATCATGGCGATCGCCCTGCCGATCTTCGACCGTGACGGACAGGTTTCCTTCATCTTCAACTGCTCGTTCATGATCGACAGCTTCCTGCCCGAGGAGAAGAAGGTGGCGGCCGAGATGATCCGGGCCGCCACCGAAATCCATCGCGCGACCCTGGCTCGGCCACCGGAAAGTTTCCCCGCCCTGTAAAGACCCGCGGCAGGACGCCTCAGTAGGCGAGCTTATGGATGCCGGCAGCCAACAGCCTTATGCCGGCCACGATGTCGGCGATCGAGGAGAACTCCTCGGGCGTATGGCTGCGGCCTTCCTTGCTGCGTACGAAGATCATGGCGACCTTTGCGATGGTGGCCATCTGCTGCGTGTCGTGGCCGGCGCCGCTGGCCATGGTCAGGATCGGTATCTCCTGTTCGGCTGCGCATTTCTGCAGCATGGAAACGACCGCCGGGTCGCTGCGGCATGGCCGGTGATCGATCTGTACCGACCAGTCGAGGTCTAGATTCCGGCGAGTGGCCACTTCGCGCATCATTGCCTCATGGGTGGCATAGAGCCGTTCGCAGCGCTCCGGATCGGGATGGCGCGCATCGATGGTGAACTGCACTCTGGAGGGAATGACCGCTGTGGCGTTCGGCTCCGCGACCACGCGCCCGACGGTCGTTACCGCCGGACGGCCCCATCGATGCGCCGTATCGACGGCGCGCGACCCGATTTCCATGAAGCCGGCCATCGGATCGCGGCGGATATCCATCGGGAAGGCGCCGGCGTGGTTCTGCGTGCCGCGCAAATCCACGCTGTAGTGCCTGATCCCCGTCACCGCGTTGACGACAGCGACGGGCATTCCTGCCTCCTCGAGTATGGGACCCTGTTCGATGTGAAGCTCGATGAACGTATCGATGTCGTTGCGCCGGGCCTCCGGAATCCGCTTCGCGTCCAGGCCGACCGCCCGCATCGCCTCCGCCGCCGTCTCTCCGTCGAACCCGATCGTATTGTCGGGATCGTCGGCCTTGATGCGCCCGGTTATGGCGCGCGAGCCCCAGAAATTCGCCGAGGGAAAGCGGCTGGATTCCTCCTCGCAGAATGCCACTGTCTCGATCGACCGGCGTGGTTGCCCAAACTGCTCCTTGAGCGCCTTGACCGCGATTAGCCCGGCAAGAGCGCCGAGCGCGCCGTCATAGCGGCCTCCGGGCTTCTGCGAATCGATATGCGAGCCCGAAACGATGCTGGAGGATGCTGCGTCAAATCCCTCAAACCTGCCCCAGACATTGCCGACCGCGTCGCGGCTGACAGTGAGCCCCGCATCCCCGCACCACGAGGCGTACTGGTTGGTGGCCGCAACCCATTCCGGCGAATAGACCGTTCGCCACACCCCAGTGTCGCCGTAGGAACCGTACGAAGCCAGCGTCAGGATGTAGTGCTCGACGAGTTTGGGATCGATGATGATTTGTGCCGTCATGACCGTTGCGCCTCCAGCTTTGCCGGACGAATTCGCGTCGAAGCCGTGCCGCGATGGATGTACCTGCCGCGTCCGGCCGCGCCGCTGAATGCGCCGCTCCGAATGATGATGTCGCCTCTCGATATGACCGTCTCGGGCGCGCCCAGAACCTCCATTCCTTCGAACATCGTGTAGTCGACGGCCGAGTGCAGGTCGGCTTGCGTCAGCCGGCGTCTGACGTCTGGATTCCAGATGACCAGGTCGGCGTCGCCGCCGACGGCGATTGTCCCCTTGGCCGGGTAGAGCCCGAAGATCCTGGCGGGCGTCGTCGCCACCAGATCGACGAAACGGTTCTGCGAAAGATCTCCGTTGGCCACGCCCTGCCAGACCAGCGTCATGCGTTCCTCGATGCCGGGAGCGCCGTTGGGAATCTGCCTGAAATCGTCGCGTCCTTTGTCCTTGCCGCCGTGGAAATTATAAGGCGCGTGATCCGACGAGACGACTTCGAGATCGCCGCGCGCGATGGCGTCCCAGATGATCTTCGGCTGATGCCTGGCCCGCGGCGGAGGGGTGAAGACATATTTGCCGCTCTCGAACCCCGGAGCTTCGAATACGGCATCGGTAATGTGCAGGTAATGCGCGCAGGTCTCGGCATGCACGGCCACACCGCGCTGCCGCCCTCGGACCACCTCCTCCAAGGCTTCGCCGCAGCTGACATGGACGATGTAGATTGACGCGCCGACCAGTTCGGCAAGGGCGACGGCACGCGCCGTAGCCTCGGCCTCGACTCGGGGCGGGCGGCTGAGCGCATGGTAGCGCGGCGACAATTTACCCTGGCCGGCAAAGCTGTCGCGCAGATATTCGACGGCCTCACCGTTCTCGGCATGGACCATGACCAGCGCACCGTTCGCCCGTGCCTCGTGCAGCACCCGGATCAAGGTACCATCGTCAACCATGGTGTCGCCCTTGTAGGCCATGAACAGCTTGAAGCTGGTGACGCCTTCGCCGGGCAGCGCCGACAATTCCGCCAGCGTCCGTTCCGAAAGATCCGAAACGATGGAATGCAGCGCGAAATCGATCACTGCCTTCGGATCGGCACGGCGGCGATGTTCTGCCAACGATTCCAACAACCCGCGGCCTTTGATCTGCGGACAGAAATTGATGATGCTCGTCGTTCCGCCATGCGCGGCGGCGATCGTTCCGCTGAGGAAATCGTCCTCCGTGTCGGCCAGCAGGCCGGGCGTATCGAGATGTGTGTGGACATCGACGCCGCCAGGCATCACCAGGCGCCCGGCCGCGTCGATGATCTGCGTCCCGCCGCCGCCGTCGATCGTGTCGGCGATCGCGCTGATGCGGCCGTTCGTGACCCCGATGTCGGCCGCGAACGTGTCGCACGCGGTGACGACAGTTCCGTTCTTGATTATCAGATCCACTTTTCCGTTCCTGTCTGCTCGGCGCGCATCGGGGCTGGGGATGCGCACGAATTGCTGGCGTGGTCAGCGGGCGGTGTAGCCGCCGTCGGCGACCCATACGGCTCCGGTCACGAACGAGGCTTCAGGCGACAGCAGGAAGGCTATGACGGGTGCAATCTCATCCGGCCGGGCGAGCCGCCCCAGCGGGATGTTCCTGGCTGCGTCCTCGACTGTGAAGCCAAGGCGCTTCTGCTCGCGCTCCATCATGGGCGTATGCACACCGCCTGGAGCCACCGCGTTGAAGCGCACGCCACGCTGAGCATATTCCAGCGCCAGCACCCGCATCAGGTTGATGACGCCCGCCTTTGCCGATGCATAGGCACTCAAACCCACCTGCCCGACCGTGCCGAGTTCGGAAGCCGTGGCGACAAAGGCGCCGCGACCGGAATTCACCAGCCAGGGCGCGGTGACCCGCGCCAGAAGATAGACGCCGCGCAGATTGACCCGCATGACGGCATCCCAATCCTGGGCGCCGGTCTGCTCCAGCGCCGCCGTGAAGCTTATGCCGGCATTGGCGACGGCGGCGTCCACCCGGCCTTCGGCGGCGGCGATGCGGGCGACCGCCTCGCCAAGCGCCGACTCGTCGGCAATGTCCACCGTCACGCGTTGCAGCCCGTCCAGTTCGGGCAGCGCGGCAAGTGCAGCCTCGTCGCGGTCCAGCACATGGACGCGATAGCCTTTGCCGGCCAGCAGGATGGCAGTGGCGGCTCCAATTCCGGAGCCGGCCCCGGTTACCAGGGCAACAGTCTGTGCGGTCATGTTTTTTACGTCCTTCCAGTTTGTGGCTTTTCGACTTCAGGCGGCGGCTTCACCTTGCCCGGCAAGCATCAGCACGGCGTTGCGCTTTGACGCGCCCGACCATGCGAGAAAGAGCCCTGCCGCCGCGAAGACCAGGATTGTGAGGCCGAACATCAGGGCCGAAATCGCGGCGATATCTCCCTTCAGCCCTTGCCGCACCGAAGCCAGGATGTAGACAGGCAAGGGCGTGGTCTTCGCGGTGCTGACGAACAGCGAGACGATGACGTCGTCGAAGGAGATGGTGAAGGCGAGCAGTCCTCCGACCACCAAGGCCGGCGTCAAGAGCGGAAGCGTAACCGTCATGAACGCCAGGCCGGGGCTCGCGCCGAGATCGGCGGCCGCTTCCTCGAGCCTCGGGTCGAGCGCGCTGAGGCGCGCACGCACGATGAACGCCACAAGCGCACCGCCGAACAGCGTATGCGCGATGATCATGCGCACCAGCCCGGCATCGAGGTCGATCTTCACGAACCAGATGAGATAGGCGACGGCTTTGACGATCTCCGGAAAGGAGAGGACCACCAGCAGCAGCAGGCTGAGCGGGACGGCGACAGCTGCCGACCGGCGCGCAAGAACGGTCCCGCACACGCAACCCAGAACAATGCTTGCGATCGCTGTGCCGAGCGCCACGGTGACGCTGGTGCGCAGGGTCGAAAGGATGTTCTGGTCGGAAAGCACGCGCCCGTACCAGCGCAGACCCGCCCCCTTCCAGATGATCAGATAGTCGCCGACATTGAACGAATAGGCCAGCACCGCCACGATCGGGGCAAACAGGAAGACGGCCACGAGAAGCGACCACAGGCCGAGCATGATGGATCTTGGTCCGGGTACGGTGCGGCTCATCGGGTCAACTTTCTCGCCAAGGCCGGCAGGCGCTGGATCGCCGATGCCGCTCCCGCCATGAGGAGCACGCTGGCGACGACCACTCCCACCAGGGAGAGGGCCATTGCGGAGGCCAGCGGCCAGTTCTCGCCTTGCAGGAATTGCGAATAGATCAAGGTGCCTATCATCATGCCCTTGGCGCCGCCCATCAGTTCGGGGGTGACGTAGTCACTGGTCATGGTGATGAAGACGATCATCGCTCCGGCCGTGATGCCGGGCGCCGTCAGAGGCAGCGTTATGCCCAGAAAGGTCTGCCAAGGCCGGGCATAGAGGTCGCGGCTGGCCTCACGCTGATCCTTCGAAAGCCTGTCTATCGAGACGTAGATCGGCAGGATCATCATCGGCAGGAAATTGTAGACCAGGCCGAGTTGCACGGCGGTTTGCGTGAACAGCAGGCTTTCGCCCGTCCGCAGCAGCCCGACCGCTTGAAGCGCCTGCGAGACCATGCCGTTGCCGCCAAGCAGAATGCGCCAGCCGAGCATCCGCAACAGGTAGCTCGTCCAGAATGGCACCACGACCAGCACAAGCAGCCACGGCTTCAGCCGGTCGGGACAGCGCGTGCTGATGAAATAGGCGACGGGATAGCCGACAGCGATGCAGAGCGCCGTACCGAGCAGCGCATTCTGCACGCTGGCGGCGAACACCAGGCGGAAGGTCGGCGTGAAGACGTTGAGATAGTTGTCGAAGGTCAGAGCGCCGGCGACTGCGTCCGCGCCGTGGCCTTCGCCATTGTAGGTGGCGAAGCTTTGCAGCGCGATGAGCAGGACCGGGACGATGAAGAACGCCGCATAGAACGCGAAGGGCAGGACCACCAGCCACCAGTCGCGCACCATCCGCCCCAGGCGGCCCGAGACCGCGGGACAGTTTATGCTTTGATGCCGTTCGGCTGCTGCGTGCACGGATGCCATTCCTTGAGACGGCCCGACGGCCGCTGCATCGCCGATCAGGCAAACGCAGCGGATTGGGGCGGACGGCTCGTTGCCGGGCCGTCCGCTGGTGCGGTCAGCCGCGCGAGGCCGCCGCCTTGATCTCGTTGAACATCTCGATCCGCTTCGAAGGGTTGGAGCCTTCGACCTGCTGGAAGACGAGCCGTTGCGCGACGCCGTCGGGGAACACAATCATGTCCTTACGAACGAGGTTGGCGGGGAGCTTTTCGACCACGCCCTTCACACCGGTGTCGTAGCCGATGAAGGCCACTTCCTCGGCAGCAACGTCCGGGTCGAGCATGTAATTGATGAAGGCGTGAGCCGCCGTAACGTTCTTGGACCCGGTCGGCACCGCGTAGTGATCGCTCCAGATCACGCATTGCGGAGTCGGGTAAACCCAGGTGTAGCTGTCCGGGTCCTGCTCGAAGATATGACGGCAGCTGCCGAGATAGCCCTGCCCCAGGACATAGTCGCCGTTCAGCATTCCCTGGACCGGGTTCGCGTCGAAGGCCTTCAGATGCGGCACCAGTTCCTTGAGCAACACGTCCCTGGCATGTTCCAGGCGCGCCACGTCACCGGTGTTGTAGTCCTTGCCCTCCCGCCAGAAGACCAGCCCGAAAACGCTCGGCTGGTCGTTGAGGACCGATACGCGGCCGCTGACATCAGGCAATGCCGCCGCGCGGAAGAAATCGTCCCAGCTCTTGATCTCATCCTTGACGACGGTGTGATTGTAGAGGATGCCGATCGTGCCGAAATTCTTCATCACCGTGTAGCGATTGCCGGGATCGAACGGAGGATCGCGGAAATCGGTGCGGAGATTTTCGAGGTTCGGGATCTGCGCGTGGTCGAGCGGCTGGATAAGCTTGCGTTCGACCGTCTGCTTGACGTAGGCGTCGCCAAGCACGACGATGTCGTAGTCGGCGGAACCGGAGATTTCCAGCTTCGCGATGGCCGCCTCGACTGAATCGAAGGTGGCGACCTGGACCCTCGGGCCGGCGCCGGCGCTGAAACCTTCAAGCACCGCCGGGTTGGCGTAGCCTGCCCAGGAGTAGATGAACAGGCTGTCGCCGAGCTTGGCGGCGCCTGCAGCCGCCTTGGCATGCGCCGGCAGATCGGTTTCGGCAAAGGCGGCCGAGATGCCGTTGACGCTCAGCGCCGCTGCGCCACCGGCCATTGTCGCCAGGCGCAGGAAGTTTCTTCGCGTCCATTCCTGGGAAGCAAGTATCCGGATAGTCCCATTGCTGTCGTTCATGGTCGGTTCTCCATCTTGAGGTTTGTTGGAACTCCCGGTTGATCCGGGATTATTGTGCTGTGATCGGGGTGCCATGTGACCCAGACTTCGGCTCCGGGCGCGATGGCAGCATCCGCAATCCGGCTTGTGCAGGTGACGGTCTCGCCACGTCTGGTCCGGGCCATGATGCAGTGGTGCGAACCGAGAAACTGGCGCTCCACCACCGTCGCGCCGACCCGGCAAAGATCGGCGCGCGGCTCGGCTCCGAGCGGCATCAGTTCGACGCTCTCGGGACGAACGAGGACGGTGTTGGCGCCCTGCCCGCCATGGGCTGGAAGCCAGATGAATTCATCTTCGGCGATCTCGATGAGGCGGTGATCGCCTCGCCTCGATACGCTCCCGGTAAAGAAGTTCGACTGGCCGACGAAATCGGCAACGAAGCGGCTTGCCGGGCGGTGGTAGAGATCGGCCGGGGTGCCCACCTGCTCCAGGTGCCCCGCATTCAGGATCGCGATGCGGTCCGACATCGCGAAGGCTTCGTGCTGGTCGTGCGTGACGAACACGAAGGTGATCCCGACCTCCTGCTGGATTCGTCGCAACTCCGTCTGCATCGTCGCCCGCAGCTTTGCATCCAGCGCCGCAAGCGGCTCGTCGAGAAGAAGAACACGCGGGCGGTTCACCAGGGCGCGCGCCAGCGCCACCCTCTGCTGCTGGCCTCCCGACAAGGCGGCAGGTCGTCGCTTGGAGAGATCGCGGAGCTGAACGAGATCGAGGACCTCCTCGACGCGCCGGCGACGTTCGAGGCGCGCGACACCCTTGCGCCTCAGTCCGTATTCGATGTTGTCGTAGACATCCAAATGCGGAAACAGCGCGTAGGATTGAAACACGATGTTCACGTCCCGCTTGTGCGGCGGGATGCCGGTTACCGGATTTCTGCCGAGCAGAAGTTCGCCGCCGCTCGGACGCTCGAAACCGGCGATCATCCGCAGTGCCGTCGTCTTGCCGCATCCGCTCGGCCCGAGCAGCGAGAAGAACTCCCCTTCGCCGATTTCGAGATTCAGCTTATCGATGACCGGCGTAGCGCCTGCCCTCGAGGTGAAGACTTTCGAGATGTCCTTGAAGGTGATGGCCGCTTCTGCTTGCAACACGCTCACCTCACCTGTCCTTTTCGAGAACGGATCGACGTACATTCAAAGCCCCCGGAAATGTCCGCCACTGATGTTGAGCACGCTGCCGCTCATCCAGTCGCCGCCCTTGCCGAGGAGATGCAGAACGCCTTCGGCGATTGGCCGAGCGCCGCCAAAACCCAGCGGATGGGCGGCCAGATAGGCCTTCCTGCCTTCATCGGAATAGGGCCGGCCGGTATCACCTGTCGGCCCGGGAGTGATGGCGTTGACCAGTACCCCGTGCGGCTCCAACTGGGAGGAGAGCGATACCGTCAGTCCGATCAGGCCCGCCTTGGCCGTCGCATAGGCGGGAGAAAGCGTCGGCGAGCCGACGCGCGCGGCAAGAGAGCTTACGAATATGATCCGCCCGGCTCGGTTTTCCATCATCCCCGGGATAACCGCCCGCGAACACCACCAGGCGCCGTTGAGATCGACCTCGAGCACATGGCGCCAGTGGGCCTCATCGATCGTCGCCGCCTGCCCATGCGGCGCATCGAGGCCGGCATTGTTGACCAACGCGTCGATCCGGCCATGCGCCGCGACCACGTCCTCGGCCAGCTGCATGGCGCTTTCGGGATCCGTGATGTCGACATGGCTATGGCTGGCCTGTCCTCCGCCCGAGCGGATCGCCTCGGCGACGGCAGCCGCTTCGTCGAGCAGGATGTCGGCGACGACGACATGGCCTCCTTGCGCGGCCACTCGTTCAGCGATGCAGCGGCCGATGCCGCGCGCCGCGCCGGTGACGATGACGGTCTTGCCTTGGAGCCCGCCCATCAGGCCGCCTCGTCCCGCATGTCGCGCTTGAGGTGGGCCAGGACTTCGGCCAGAGGCAGAACGTCGGCGTAGCGGGCGTTGATGTCGAACAGGTTGGCGACATGCGCCGAGGCGCAACGGTCGCCGACGGCTTCTTCCGGGACAATCGCGTGAAAACCGTAATCCAGCGCGCTTTCGCAGGTCGAGCGAATGCAGCCGCTCGTGCTGCAGCCGGTGATGACGACGGTATCGATCTTCTTCGAAACCAGGATGCTCAGCAGATTGGTGTTGAAGAAGGCGCTGGCGCGTGGCTTTTCGATGAGCGCTTCGTCATCGCGCCGCTCAAGCTCCGCAATCAGCCGGACGCGATCGGAGCCGCGTATCATGTTCCGGCTGTGCGGGGTCTTCAGGCGGGTCACCGCCGGCAGGTCGGACTGGCTGGCATCGTAGGCCATCGTGGTGAAGATGACCGGGACATCGCTCCGAGCGCGCGCCACGGCGAGCAGGCCCTTGATGGACTGGGTCACGCGGCCGAGGTCGGAACCGAGTTCTTCCTCGGTTCGCGTCCACGCACCCGCCATGTCGATGACAAGGAGTGCCGGCCGCTCGCCCCAGCCGACACGCCCGGCAAAGCCCGCCTTGCGGTATTGTTCGAGCAGCTCGGCGTTGCCGAGGCGATGGACCATCTGCGTAGCTTGCATATCGTTCTCCAGGAATGCCGCCTCGACGGTGCGAAGGTCAGATCCAGCGCAGCGCCGGCGGGGACAGTTCGTCGGCCGAGCGGCCGGCCCAGTCATTTCGCGGGATCGTCGCCATGGCGCGCAGCTGCGCTTCGGCGAGACGGGCGGCGGCGGCGGCATGGTCGATGGTGAGCACCTTGCCGTCGCGCACCACCGGCCGGCCATCGACATAGACGTGGCGCACGGCGCGGTCGGACGCGGAAAAGACCAGCGACCGCAGCGGATCCCGGCACGGCTGCATGGCGGGAGCCGTGCAATCGACAAGCACGATGTCGGCCTTGCATCCGGGCGACAGGCGGCCAATGTCATCGCGGCCGAGCGCTTTGGCGCCGCCTACCGTGGAGGCCTCAAAGACGTCGGCAAGGCGCGCTTCCCGCGGATTGCCGGCCGTCAGCCGCGCCGCATAGATGGCAAGCCGCATCTCATCGAGCATGTTGTGCGGATAGACGTCGGTGCCGATGCCGATGTTGACGCCGGCCTCGCGATAGCGCCCAAGATGATTAAGCGAGATGCCGCGGCGCGCGAACACTGTTGGACAGTGGGCCACTGTCGCGCCGGCTTCCGCAAGCCGCTCCAGATCGCCGGTCCGCTCCCAATGCGTCCAGGGATGATGGTCGAGGAAGATGCCGTGGCCGATGATGGTGCGAGGGCCGAGGACGCCGAGCTCCGACATCCAGCCGATCGGCGTGAGGCCGTGGCGCCGCGTGATCTCCTGGAATTCGACGATCGACTGAGCGGCATGCGTCTGGAACGGCACCGAGCGCCGCTCGGCCTCGGCATAGGCGTCGCGCAACAGGCCTTCGCTGCAGGTGTCGATCTGCGCTGGAGTGACCATGCCCGTCAGACGGCCGCTCGGATGCCGTTCAGCCAGGTCGACCTCCTTCAGCGCGCGCTCGAAGGCCAGGCGACCTGCCGCTTCATCCCATTCGTATTCGACACGATGACCATCGCGGGTCAGCCAACGTCCGGAGCGGAACATCGGCGCCACGCAAACGCGGAGGCCGGATTCCGCGTGAATGTCGAGCCATCCTTCGCTGGGAACCGCCAGGTCGCAAAGCGTGGTAACGCCGGAGAGCAGCAGCTCGGAAAGCGCAACACCGTAACAGGCGCGCGCGCTGTCGGCATCGCGGTCGAGCACGGTGAGATATTCGTAGAGCGAGGAGTTGTAGAGTCGCGGGCTGCCGACCTCGTCCCACAGCCCCTTGTTCAGCGGCTCCTCGCCCGGATGCGAATGGATGTCCACCAGGCCCGGCATGACGAGATAGCGGCTGCCGTCGATCGTCTCGGCAGCGGGTCCGTCGTAGTTCGGTCCGACATGCAGGATGCCGTCCAGCGAGAAGGCAACGTCGACGTCGCGCATATAGACGTGGCACCCGGCCTCCTGGTCCCAGCCGACCACGGTGCGCGCCTGTTTGACATGCGTGATGGTTGCTCTCTCGGAGGGCAGTCGGTCGGTGGTCATCGGAGCTCCCATTGTTCTGTATATAGAACTGTATTCTTATTACGGGACACTGTGTTGCGTCGGACCTTTCCTGTCAAGATGATTCTTGGCCGGCTTCAGTCTTTTCGGCAGCGGGCGCGGCGACCGCGCGGGGCAAGGCGAGGACGCCGCCGAGAGCTATCGCGCCTGTCCCCGCAAGCATCAGCGCGTCGGGAGATTCGCCGAGCAGAACTGCTCCGGCGATCAGGGCAAAAGGGATGGCGCTGTAGCGATAGGGTGCGATCGCCGGCAGCGGCGCCGAGCGCACCGCCACGATCATCAGCAGGTTTCCCGCGGCGACCAGCCCCCCCAGCATGCCGATCAGCACCGCGCTCTCCAGATCGACCGCATGCCAGGTTTCGCCGGATAGCTGGGGGATGGAGATGACGGGAATGGCAAGGGTGGCGCAGGTGGCGACAACGAGCGAGGGAACGCGCTGTGCGCTGCCGCGCGTTATCACGTCGCGGGTGGTCAGGAGCACGATAGCGGCAATGCCGAAGAGAAAGTGCATGCCGACGCCCTCCGCCGAGGGGCGGGTGATCATGACGACCCCAAGCAGCCCGATGGCCAATGCCAGGCTCTGGCGGCGCGTCATCACGTCCCCGAACATCAGAACCCCGGCGACACTGGTCAGAATGGGCACGAGCTGAATCAGGGCGGTGATCGTTGCGACCGGCATGCCGACCAAAGCCATTACAAACATCACGCTTGCCATCGCATCGCATAAGGCGCGCAGCAGGACGGCTGGGCGAAGCGCCATCCAAAGCTGCCGGCCGATACCCAGTACCAAGCCGAGGGCGAGCAATATTGCGCCGCCGACGCAGCCGCGCAGCAGCATGACCTGGGCGGGGCCCAGCCGCTCCGCCAGGATCTTGATCGTCGCATCGTTGGCGGCGAACAGAGCCATGGCAAGACAGACCGTCACGATGCCGCGGGTCTGCGCCCCAGCGCGGATCATGCCGGTGACCTGGCCGCCATCCAATCGGCGAAGCGGCCGCAGGCCGCCCGCAAGTCGTTGGGATCGCGCGCGAAGCAAAGACGGAAAAAACCCTCGCCGCCCAAACCGAAAGCGGAGCCGGGGGCCAGACCGACGTCGGCCTCGCGGATCAGCGCGCTGGCGAAAGCGGTGGAATCGCTCACGCCGTCGACGCGGAAGAACAGGTAGAAAGCTCCGGGCGGCGCGAAGTCTATGCCCGGGAGTCGCGCCAACGCACCGGTGACGATGTCGCGGCCGGCACGCGCCCTTTCCATGAGCGCGGCGAGCGCGACCTCGCCCTGGTTCAGCGCCAGTGCCGCGGCGCGCTGCATGAAGACGGCGACACCGGAGGTGGCGTATTGGATCAGGTTTTCGACGGCAGGCCCGAGCGCTTCGGGCGCTTCGATCCAGCCGATCCGCCATCCGGTCATCGCCCAGTTCTTGGAAAACGTGTTGACGAACAGCACACGGTCGTCGGCAGCGACAACGCTGTGCAGCGAAGGCGTCGACCGCCGTGCGGGGTCATAGGTGAAGCGCGAATAGACCTCGTCCGCTATGATCCACAGGCCGTGGCGGCGGCAGAGATCGAGGATCGCGCCCAACTCGGCCTCGCTCGCCGTCCAGCCGGTCGGATTGGAAGGCGAGTTGAGGAACAGCGCCCGTGTGCGGGGCCCGATCGACCGTTCGATGTCGTAGAGATCCATGTGCCAACCGGTCGAGGCGAAATGCAGCGGCACTTGGCGCGCCACCACGCCCGCCACGCCGACGGCGGCGGCGAAGTTCGGCCAGGCCGGGGTCGGCACGATCACCTCGTCGCCTGCTCCCGCCGTGAGACGGATTGCGATCTGAATGGCCTGCATGCCGGATCCGGTCGCGAAGAACCGCTCGGCGCGGAATGGCGCGCCGAAGAGCCCGCCATAGAGCCTGTCGTGATAGGCGCCGAGCGCGCCGCGAAGCTCGGCCAGCCCCGCCTGTGGCATGTAGAAGGTCTCGCCACGAGCGAGCGCGGCGGCTGCGGCTTCGCACAGGAAGGCCGGCGTCGGCTGGTCGCCTTCGCCGACCCAGAGCGGAATGATGCCGCTGCGGCCGAAGCCATGGCGCATCACTTCGGCGATGCCGCTTGCCGGCGCCGCTGCCGCTTCAGCGCTCAGCCGCGCGCGCCAGTCGGCGGAGGAAAGTCCCGAGATCGACGTCATGCCCGGCTACCCGAAGTAAGTGGGATGTACCGCGCTCACCCGCCCGTCTGGACCTACGCCCCAGACGAGACGCCAGCGGTCGATGCAGGTGCAGGGGTGAGAAATTCCGAGCGAGACGATGTCGCCGACAGCGAGTTCCGTCGCTGGCGGCAGTGACATGAAAGCGTGCTGGTCGTTGAGCCTGTCGATCGTGCAGCCGGCGAGCGCCGCCGCGACGAGCCTGCCATCGCGGTGAAGCTGCAACGGCACCGGGAGACCCTGGTCGACAGGAGCGTCCCTCATGCCGAAGCCGAGGATCGCCAGGCCGGGCTCGGGTCGCGAAAGCACTTCCGCCCAGAGCTTCAAGGCGGGACGGAAGGAGCCGGAGGGGCCGTCGGGGTTTCGGCGCGTCATGGCCGCCATGGCGCGGGCATAGATACCGTGATCGTGAAAGAACAGGGCACCGCTTCTGAGGACGAGCCGCGCCGGCAAGAGATCGGCAATCACAGGTGCGAGACGATGCACCACCAGATCGAAATAGGCCGAGCCGCCCGCCGTTACGATCAGGGAGCGGGCTGGATCCATTCGGGCCCGGGCGTGGATTGCGGCATCGGCCAATCGATCGAGGAGCTCCGCAATCGAAGCCTCGACGGCCGGCGCGTCGAAACCCGGCAGTGCAGCAGCCCCTTCATAAGCAGCCACGCCTTCGAGATAGAGACCTTTCGTTCCGGACGTCCCGGCATTGAGCACGGCGTCGATCAGGGCCTGCGCGGCCTGTCGCGAACGCACGCCGCCCCGGCCCCTGCCGACCTCGACGGCGATGCCGAGCCGGGGAAGATCGGCGCGGTCGCGCCAGGCATCGGCCAGCGCCGCCAGACCTTCCGTCGAATCGACGAAGACCGTCAGCTCGGCCTTGGGATAGCGGGCCAGGAGGGTTGCGAGGCGCAGTGCAGCGCCACGGCCACCGATCTGATTGGCCAACATCACACGCGTAATGCCGTGCGAGAGCAGCACCGCCGCCTGCCTCGCATCGGCGACCGTCATGCCGTCGGCCCCCGCGGCCAGCAGGCGCAGTGCAAGCGACGGCGCCATCGATGTCTTCAGGTGCGGAAAGACACCGAGGCCATGCTTTACGGCAAAGCCGAAAAAAGCCTTGGCATTGCTGTCGAACACCGCCTCGTCGAGCGTGAGCAGCGGCAGGCTCATCTGCCCCGCTGCCGGATCGAGGCGCAGCGATACCAGCTCGGCCGCGGTGCCATCTTGCATAGCCGCGGGCATGCCGCGCAGATGGCCGCCGAGCGTCGCGCTGGTCATCGATCTATCCTTCGCCGGAGGGCGATCATTGATGGTCGTAAGGATTTCCGCGCGTCACGAAGGGAGCGATGACGACCTTGCCGGAAGCATCGGCCGAATAGCCGCGCACGCCCGCATAGGCGACGCCGTTGTCGTCCAGAAGCTTCTGAGCTTCCGCTTCCTTTCCGGCGGGCACATAGAGGAAGAAAATCCGCGTGCCATAATCCGGCAATTCGTCGCCGGCCGCCGATGCGGCCTTCCACAAACCGACCTTGGCGGAATCCAGCACCTCCTCGACATCGCCGATCTCGCGCGTCTTTCCCTTGGCGTCGATGACGACGATGTCAGGAAAATACTCACCGCCTTCGGCCGGCACCGACCGTTGGCGTGCCGGTGCATTGGTCAGCGTGACGTAGTCGGCGGGCCAGGTCTTTTGACCTGGAAACGGGAAGCGGTTGTTCGCGACGAACTGCACGACGTCGTCATGGCTGGGAACGGGCATTTTGTTGCTCCTGTCGTTGAAGGAAATCAGAGAATCGACCATTCGCGCCCGCGGGGCGTATCCACCCATTCGGGCCAGTTATAGCCGGTCGGCGCCTGGAAGTCGGACGGCAGCAGCGGCGCCACCCATCTGGAGCCGCCAATTCCGCCGCCGGTGCGCTCGCGGAACTCGGCTTGCGCGCGCCGGAGGATGGACGGATCGGTCATCAGGTCGAGGATCGTCGTCGAGATCACCTGCGCCGCCTTGCTCCACATCGGATCGATGCAATCCGGATCGCCGTTCATCGCGTGGCGCAGCCACTCGGGATAGCGGGCGCCCGAAGCCGGCGCCTTTAGCGTCGGCCGGGCCACGTAGAGGCGCACCGTCGGCGCATGCCAGGTGTAGTCGACATAGTCGTCGGCCGCGTAGTTGAACTGCCAGGCCGGAAGCTGGCCGCGGAAAGCCGCCTCGGCTTCGGCGGGCGGCGTGAGACGGGTCATGTTATCGATGAACGGTTCCGGCATCGCTTCATGGCCGAGATGCCGCTGGCCTTGCCTTGCGAACTCCTTGGCCTTCTCGCTCCACTGCGGCGCCCCCACGCGTTCGAAATTGCGGAACGTCGCCTCGGCCAGCGCATGGTTGGGCAATCCGGCGCGTGTCTTGGTGATCCAGGCCGAGCTTACCGAGCAGTGGGTCATGGCCGCTACATGCGCCGCGTTGCGATCGAGCACCGTGAAGGCGGCAGCGCACATTTCGAGGGTCGGCGCACGCATCGAATACTGGATCTGCGAATAGGCCGGAGCGAGATTGTCGGCGGCGGCCTGACCGGCGACAGGGATGAATTCATTCAGCGTCCAGGTGCCCGTGTGCGGCAGCATGGATTCCTTCATCAGCTTGGAATTGGTGTACATCAGGCAGACGGCGTCGATGGCGCCGGGAGCCCGCGCGGTGGCGTGCGCATGCGCGACGCTGCCGCCATGGCCCTCATTCTGCCAGGTCTCCGGCGCCTCGCATTCGAAGGTGTAGATCTTGCTCCAATAGGGTGCGCTGGTCGTGTCCCAGAAGACGCCGTTGGTCAGGGCGTTGAAGGAATGCGGGTGGAACGAGATAGCGGCATCGAGCCCGTCATAATAGCCGTGCGCCGCATGGACCGGCTTGGAGCCGCACATCTTTTCCGCCGGCTCGCCAAAGAATACGAGGGTGCCGGCCACGCCATGCGCTTCCATCGCATGCTTGGCGGCAAGGAAACCGGCGAATGAACCCAGGCCGAGGGCCGAGTGCGGGTCGGTGTGTCCCGCGGCGTGCTTTGTCGTGCCCGGGCGCGGCGCGCGGTAGGGCGCCGCCACCTGGGACTGACCCGGCACCGCATCATACTCCGCATAGCCCGCCACAACAGGCCCGCGCCCCTCGCCCGCCGGGTTCGTCCACCGCGCGCAGAAGGCGGTGGGCATTCCGGCCGAGCCCTGCTCCACGTCGAAGCCTTCCGCGCGCAGCCGGTCGACATACCATTGCGACGACCGGTACTCCCGCCACGAAGGTTCGTGGAAAGACCAGATCGTCTGGTGATCGCGCGACAGCGCCGCATGGGAGGATGCGAGAAAAGCGAGCGCCGATTTTTGGGGAATGGAGAGAGGTTCGACAGACATTGTGCACCGTGTTCAGCGCCGCGCTAATGTCGCGCGGCATAGCAATCCCCGACGCCGGAAGCGGAACATCCGGCGTTAGGCAAAACTGTCTTTTCAAGGGTGCAGGCGGAGCGGGGCTCGAACCTGACAGCTTGAAGCTATGCCAAGAGCCGGCGTCTCGCAATAGAAATTTTGGAGTTAAATCTAAAAATGGAGCAAGCTGCTAATTTTTTGCCTGTGTCAGGGACGTTGTGACGCCCGACAGGACGAGCCGCAAATGCGGCAGCCCGATTTCACGCATGGTTTCCACCTGCATCGCCGGCGACGTGACAAGCTTGGCGAGCGCCGCATTGCCGATCCCGATCAGGATGTCGCATAGCACCGAAATATCCACATCAGCGCGAATCCGCCCCTTCCTCTGATAGTCCGCGAGGATCGCTGAATACTGGCGTCGTATGATGAGGTCGAGCCGACGCGCCGTGCGGTGCGCGACGCCGTCCGTGTCCACAAATTGCGCTGACATCACCACCCGCCAGCATTCCGGAGTCAGATGACGCACGGCCTGATCCGCCAGCAGTTTCTCGAACTCTATGATGCCTTCCATCGGATCGTCCGGGATGTTGGCGATGAATTCGCGTCGCTCCGGCACCGCCGCCCGGATGTGGCGGAGCGCGATCTCCATCAGCAGGTTCGGCTTGTTCTTGAAATAATTGTAGACGGTGGCCGAGGCGACGGACGCCAGTTCGGCTATTTCCTCGATCTTGGTCTCTTCATAGCCCTGGTCGCGGAAAAGCGCGTCCGCCGCATCGAGCACCTGCTCTGTGCGTTTGATCTTGTGCTTTTCCCAAAGACCCTTTGCCATCTGCCGCCCTCCGTGAATCAAATCGTTCCATCCTTAAACCACGTTCGAGGGGCAATTATCTACCCTCAACTCAAATAATAGAGTTGACACTAAATTTACAGCGGGCAATATCAAGAGCGCCTAAACAACGCTTTTCAAACCCGTGAAGGCAGGCATGCTCAAGCTGATCGACAACCCTCCGGCATGGCCGAACGGAGCGCGCTGCGCCGTCTGCTTCGCCTTCGATTTCGATGCCGAAAGCCTGCTGCACCTCTATTATCCGGAGGATTCGCGCCGCCGCATCACGCTCTCGTCCACCTTGCGCTACGGTGCCAACGTCGCAGTGCCCCGATTGGTCCGGATATGGCAGCATTTCGGTATTCGCCAGACCGTGTATGTGCCGGGATGGTGCATCGAGACCTATCCGCGCGCCGTGGAAGCGCTGGTCGAAGCCGGACACGAGATCGGCCATCACGGCTGGCTGCATGAACGCGTCAACAGCCTGACGCCGTCCGACGAAGCCAAGGTCCTGCGGGCAGGCATCAAGGCGATCGAAGCCGTGACCGGCAAGCGTCCGGCCGGCTATCGCTGCCCCTCGGGCGCGTTCTCGCCGGATACACTCAATTTGCTCCTGGACGAAGGCTTTTCCTACGACGCTTCGCTTTCGGGAGACGACGTGCCCTACCTGATCGAAAGCGACCGCGGAGCCATGATCGAATTGCCGTCGGACCACGCGCTGGACGACTGGCCGCAATATATGAACAGCCGCGATTTCAACCATTTGTTGCCGATCCAGTCTCCGGAACAGGCGATGAAGGTTTTTCGCGCCGAGTTCGATGCCGCCTGGGAAAATGGCGGCCTGTGGTCGTCGGTCTGGCATCCTTTCGTATCGGGCCGCCCGGCGCGGGCGCAGGCCATGGTGGACCTATTGGAATACATGGTTGCGAAGGGCGGCGTCTGGTTTGCCACCATGGAAGAGATAGCGGCCCATAGCCGCGGCCTCATCGACCGGGGCGAGTGGTCGCCACGTCGCGAGCGCCTGCCGTTTTGGGAAAAGCCCGTGCCGCAGATCGCGCGTCCGGTCTTGTGACGCACGAAACTGTCAGCCGGTGCGGGTGCCGGCGCAACAGAGAGACAAGCCTCCCGCGTCGTTCAGAAAAAAGGGGAACCTATGCTGAAACATCTAATCGGACTCTCCGCCGTCATGCTGCTCTCGACGGCGGCAGGCTGGGCGCAGCAACTGCCGGAGCGCATCGCCCAGGCCGGCATCATCAAAGTCGGCATCGAGCGGGATCATCCCCCGATGGAATACGTCGATCCGGCATCGGGCGAGCTGGTCGGTTTTGACGTCGATCTGATAAACGCCATCGCCAAGGAGCTTGGCGTGAAGCTCGAATATGTCCATTCCCGCTTCGAGGGATTGACGCCCAACCTGCAATCGAAGCGCATCGACCTGATCATCAGCGGCATGTACGACACGCCTGCGAGGCGCGAAAACTTCGATTTTGTCGACTATCTCAATGCCGGCGCCGTGTTCTTCACACTGGACAAGAATACCGATATCCAGAAGCCACTTGACCTGTGCGGCAAGGTGGTGACGGCAAACCGCGGAACCTCGTATCCGGGCTCGGTCGAAAAATGGAGCACCGAGAACTGCATCCCTGCCGGCCTGCCGGCAATCCAGGTGATCACCGACACGGATATGGCGTCGGAATTCCTGTATCTCAATCAGGGACGGGCCGTTGGGTCGGTGCAGGGAACCGAGGCAATCCCGACGGTCCTAGCCAGCAAGGAAGGCCCCTTTCGCACGCTCAGCGGACCCTTTACCAATGTGAAGCTGGGTATCGGTTTTCGCAAGGAAGACCCGGAATTGCGCGACGCGGTGTTGGCGGCTGCCGAAAAGGTGTTCACCGGCGGCAAATATGCCGAGCTGATCGCGAAATGGAAGCTGGGCGCCAGCGCTATCGAAAAGCCCACGCTGAACGCAGGAGCGGCGCCGTAAGGCGCCTCCATCCCCGTGGTGCCAGGAAAGGGGCTTGCCTTGGAAAGTGTCGACATATCCGCGCTTCCGCACGCGCGACCTCATCACTATGGGCGCTGGTTCGGAGCGACGCTTCTTGTCGTCGCTCTGGGCTACATCGTATGGGCCTTCGCGGTCGGCAACATCGATTGGGCGACCGTCGGCGACTACATCTTCCATCCACGCGTGCTGCATGGTGTGGCGATGACCATCGTGCTGTCGGTGATTTCCATGGCGCTCGGTGTCCTGATCGGCACGGCTACGGCTATCGGGCGCACGTCGCACAATCCGGTCATCTCGATGGCCGCGGCTTTCTATACATGGCTGTTCCGGGGAGCGCCGATCCTCCTGCAGCTTCTCATCTGGTACAATCTCGCGTTGATCTTCCCGGTGATCGGAATCCCCGGCCTCTGGCAGGCTCCGACGGTGACGGTGATGACACCGTTCGTCGCGGCGCTGATCGCCTTCAGCCTGCACGAAGGCGCGTATACGTCGGAAGTGATCCGTTCGGGTCTCCTGTCGATAGATGCCGGTCAGCACGAAGCGGCAAAGTCGATCGGCATGGGCTACGCGCTGACGTTTCGCCGCATCGTGCTTCCGCAGGCGCTGCGCGTGGTTATACCGCCGCTCGGCAACGAATTCATCGGCCTCCTGAAAATGAGCGCGCTGGCCAGCGTGGTGGGTTTCCTGGAACTGACCGGCACGGCGCAGGACATCTACTACGTCAACACCAAGATCATGGAGATGCTGTTCGTCGCTACGATCTGGTATCTGGTGATCGTCTCCTTCTTCTCGATCCTGCAGATGTGGATCGAAGGGCGCGTGTCGCGGGGCTTCGTCAACGGAGGCAAACACTGATGGGCGTCGGCGAGCAACTTCCGATCGTGTGCGCGCGAGGCGTCGGCAAGCGATTTCAATCCTTCCATGCCCTCAGCGACGTGAACATGGACGTTCTGCCCGGCGAGGTCGTCTGCATCGTCGGCCCGTCGGGCTCGGGAAAGACGACATTCCTGCGCTGCATCAACCAGCTCGAGCGCATCGACGCAGGCTGCCTCTATCTCGACAACGAGTTGGTCGGCTACCGCGTGGAGGCCGGGGTCGTCCACAGGCTGAGCGAGCGAGAGATTGCCCGCCAGCGCCGCGCCACGGGCATGGTGTTCCAGCGTTTCAATCTGTTCCCCCACATGACCGCGCTGGAAAACGTGATCGAAGGGCCGGTGCAAGTCCTGGGCCATCCCAGGGCCCAGGCCATCGCCGAGGCCGAAGCTCTCCTGTCGCGGGTCGGCCTGGCGGCAAAGGCCGGGAGCTATCCCGCGCAGCTTTCCGGGGGACAGCAGCAGCGCGTGGCGATTGCCCGCGCGCTTGCGATGAAGCCGAAGCTGATGCTCTTCGACGAGCCGACTTCGGCGCTCGATGCGGAACTGGTCGGCGAAGTGCTGGCGGTCATGCGCAACCTGGCGAGCAGCGGGATGACGATGGTGATCGTCACCCACGAGTTGAACTTCGCCCGCGAGGTCGCCGACAAGCTGATCTTCATGGTCGAAGGCAAGGTCGTCGAAACCGGCACGCCGCGGCAAGTTCTGGACAATCCGGCTGAGCCCCGCACCCGCGCCTTCCTCTCCGCCGTCCTTTCGGGCAAGGCCGAGGCTGCGTAGCGACAGCGGCCGGAACGGTATCTCAGACGGTTCAAGAACAGGTATCCAATGAAGCTGGAGATAAATCCTCAACGTCTCCTCGCGGAGCTGCGAGAACTCGCGAGCTTCGGCGCCTATCGCACCGGCGTCCATCGCCCGACATTCTCGCCGCAGGATATGGCAGCCCGTCGCTGGATCATGGGCCGAATGAAGGCGGCCGGCCTCGATCCCCAAATGGATGGCACCGGGAACATTCTGGGCACGGCGGCAGGGCAGCGCCGCAGGCTGCTGGTCGGTTCGCATTCGGACTCTCAGAATTACGCCGGCTGGCTCGATGGTGCGATGGGCGTGGTCTATGCTATTGAAATTGCACGCGCCGTTGCAGAAAGCGGCCGATCCGACATCGCGGTGGAACCGGTGGACTGGGCCGACGAAGAAGCGCATTTCGCGAGCTTCCTCGGCAGCCGTTCGGCAATTGGAGAGGTTTCGGAGGAGGAGATCGATACGGCCCGCTGCGCTACGACCGGAAAGCCGCTGCGCCAAGCACTGACGGACGCCGGCCTTGGCGGACGCGAGCGGCTCAGGATCGAACCGGGGAGATATCTCGGCTATCTGGAAGCGCATATCGAGCAAGGCGATTATCTCGACGCCCACGGTCTCGCCGTTGGCGTCGTCACCACCATCGTTGGCATATGGCAATATCGGCTCACTTTCCGCGGCCAGCGCAATCATGCGGGTACGACGCGGATGGCGGTCCGCAAGGATGCCGGTGCGGCCCTGGTGGCGTTGATCCATCGCGTCGAGGAACGCTTTCGCGTGCTGGCCGGTGAGCGCACGGTGTGGACAGTCGGCAAAATGCGGCTCGAGCCCGGCCAAGTCAGCATCATTCCCGATCTCGCCGAGATGATGCTGCAATTGCGCGACGCCGATCCGGAGGTGCTTCGGCGCATGGATGTGGCGCTGCGCGACCTCGTGGACGAAACCAACGCCGCGGGCCCGTGCTCGGCCGATATGGAATTGGTGAGCCGCTCGGCTCCGCATGCCATGAGCGCCGCATTCAAGGAGGCTCTGGAAAGCGCGGCCGACGAGGTTGCGCCGGGCCGCGCCATCCGGATGCCAAGCGGCGCCGGCCACGACGCCCAGATCCTCGCGCAGGTGATGCCGGCCGGCATGCTGTTCGTGCCTTCCATCGGCGGGATCAGCCATCACTGGGACGAGAACACCCGGGACGAGGATCTCGTGCTCGGGTGCCGCGCGCTTGCAAGCGCCTGCGCCAGGCTTTTGACGAAAGCAGCATCATGACAATGTTCGCGACCTGGATCGTGCAAATGCTTGCCGCCAACGGCGTGGACACCGTGTTCGGAATTCCAGGCGTACATACGGTAGAGCTGTATAGAGGTCTCGCCGGGAGCAGCATACGACACGTGACCGCCCGACACGAGCAAGGCGCGGGTTTCATGGCCGACGGCTATGCGCGAGTAAGCGGTCGCCCCGGCGTCTGCTTCATCATCACCGGCCCCGGGCTGACCAACATCGCGACGGCCATGGGGCAGGCCTATGGCGATTCCATCCCGATGCTGGTGATCTCGACGGTCAACCCGGCTGGATCGATGGGGTCGGGCGCAGGCCATCTGCATGAATTGCCGGATCAGCGGCAGCTCATGACGCAGGTTTCTGCGTTCAGCCACACCGTACTGACCATCGACGAATTCCCCACGGTACTGGCCCGTGCCTTCGCGATATTTGCATCGGCTCGCCCGCGGCCGGTTCATATCGAGATCCCGGTCGACCTGCTGTCGGTCGACGCCTCGCGCCTGGGCCCGGCGCGCACACTGCCTGTACCGGATCGCCCGGCGGCCGCCGAGTCCGGTCTGGCGGCGGCAGCGAAGGAGTGCGCGCAGGCCTCGCGGCCATTGATCATTGTAGGCGGCGGCGCGACAGCAGCCGCCGATGCCATCTTGACGTTGGCGGAACGTCTCGATGCGCCCGTGCTGATGACGACCAACGCGCGCGGCATCCTGGCTCAGGATCATCCGCTGGCGCTGCCGATCTGGCCGGGAGGTGACGTCGGCGCATCGGTGATGGCCGCGGCCGATCTGATCCTCGCCATCGGCACTGAACTCGGGCCGACCGATTTCGAGGACCGCCTGGCCAATCACCGTGAGCTGACCGGTCGTCTAGTGCGTTGCGACATCGATCCCGAACAGACAGTGCGGGGACGCTTGCCCGACCTTGCGGTGGTTGCCGACGCCCGCGATTTTGCCGAGCGCCTGGCGGAACGCATCGAGGGGCGGAAAGCCGGAGACGGCGCGCTTCGAACGGCAAGGGCACGGGCGGCCGTCAGCAACAGCCTGCTGCGAAAGCAGCGCGCTTGCCTCAATTTGCTGGACCTGTTGCGCGATAGCGCGACCAATGCGGTGATTGTGGGAGACTCCACCCAGCCGGCCTATGCGGGCTGCCTCGCCTTCGGTGCATCCGCTCCATCACAATTCTTTTCCTCCGCGACCGGCTATGGCACGCTGGGCTATGCTCTTCCGGCCGCAGTCGGCGCGCGGCTCGGTCGACAGACGGACGGACCGGTGTTTGCGCTGGTAGGCGACGGCGGCCTCCAGTTTTCCCTCGCGGAAATGGGGACGGCCGTCGAGGCTCAAGCCGACATCGTCATGGTCCTCTGGAACAATCGGGGTTACGGAGAGATCAAATCCTACATGGAAGGCGCGGCGATCACGCCGCTCGGCGTGGATATCCACACCCCCGACTTTCGTTTGCTCGCCGGGGGTTACGGTTGGGCGCATATGACAGCCGATGATCCTGCGGCGCTGGCGGCAGCTGTGACGGCCGCCCTCGCCTCACGCCGGCCGACAGTGATCGAGATCGATGAAGCAACCTACGTTGCGGCGTTCGACCGCCCCACGCGCCAGATCGACGAAACCGCACAGGCCAGCGGTTGACAGCAGAAGAGCGTTTGGGCATCTTTTCCCTTAAAAGAATACTGTCCTTTATAAAGAACGTGGTTGCTTCGTTGCCCGACCCGTGCAGCGCCATCCAGACTTCGCGCAACACCGAACTTAGGGCTCCAATTTGAATGCCCCTGAAACCTGCTCCTGGAGTGAAGATGACCATCGAAAGACGCCACACCAATCAGCGAATGAGTCAGATCGTCGAGTTTCCCCTCTCGGGGAGAATGGTGGTCCTGGCCGGGCAGGTTTCGTCGAATCCCGATCTCGATCTGGCCGGCCAAACCAGCAATATCCTCGACAGGATCGATGCCTTGCTGAGCGAGGCGGGAACGGACAAATCCGCCATCACTCATGCCTATGTCTGGCTTGCCCACGTCACGGATTTCGACGCCATGAATGCAGTGTGGGATGCCTGGATAGCGCCGGGCCACGCGCCTGCCCGCGCCTGCGTGGAAGCTCGGCTGGCCGATCCGCGGTTGCGCATCGAGATCCAGGTCTTCGCCGTAAAATCCTGATCCGGCGCGTGGCGCCAGCCCGGCACCGAATTCGCTGTGTTTAGCGCCTGTGCTGGTGCGCGGCGATCGGATAGACACGGGCGTTCCCTGCCGTTCAAGAGAATGCCCTGAAAATGTCCGAGCGCCTCATCGCCAGATCCTCCACTCCGCTTCTGGCGGCCGCCGGCATTTCTCTCACCGCATTTTTTCTGATGACCGTGCAGGACGCTCTGGCAGTGGTCAGCCGCGTTCCGGGATGGACCATCCTCATGGTGCGCAGCCTGACGGTCGTCGCGGCGATCATGATCTTCAGCCGCCGAAGCGCCACTTCCGGCGTCCTGCGAAGCCACAGCAAGGCTGAACTCACCTCGCGAAGCATGATCATCCTCGCCGCATGGCTCTGCTTCTACCTCGCTGCCGAGACGCTCGCCTTTGGGCAACTCATCACCCTCTACTTTGTCGCGCCGGTCTTCGTGGCGCTCATGTCGGGACCGTTCCTGCGCGAGCCGCTCGCCCCGGCACAGTGGCTGCCGGTCGGCCTCGGCTTGGCGGGCGTGATGATCGCCAGCGATGTGCCGACGCTGAACGTCACGATCCCGGTTCTGCTGGCGCTTGCGGCCGCGATGCTTTGGAGCGTTTCCCTTGTCATGCTGAGACGCATGGCCGCGAAGGACAGCCCGTTGGTGCAGGTGTTCTACACCAATCTCGTATTCGCCGCCGCGACCCCGCCGATCCTCGCCTGGCTGCCTTACCCGGCGGATGCAAGGGATACATATCTCATGATCCTCTCGGGCGTCCTTGGCGGACTGGGCCAATATGCGCTCTATTCCGCGGCAAAACGCGCGCCAGCGCACCTCGTGGCAACATTGGCATATACGGCGCTGGTTTTCGCCTTCCTGGTCGGCTTCGTCGCATTCTCGGAAGTCCCATCACTGTCCGTGATCCTCGGCGCGGCCATCATCCTTGTCTCGGGCGTGCTGATGGTCGCGCTCGAGCGCCGGCGGGTGGGTTTGCCCGTCGTGAAACTATGATCGGCGTGATATCAAATCAGGATAGGTCGACGCTGCTCTACGAAGAGCAACATCAGTGCTACCAGCTTACGTCGCCGCCGTTCGGCGAAATGCTCTGGCCGACCATGAAGCTCGCCTCGTCCGAAGCAAGGTAGACGTAAGCGGGCGCGATCTCATCGGGTTCGGCAACGCGTCGAATGGGAAGCTGCTCCGTCTTCCACCGCCTCCAATCGGCATCGCTGGCCCGCCATGTCGCGGTATCAGTTGGGCCTGGGCAGACGCAGTTGACGGTTATCCCGTGGGCGGCAACCTCCTGCGCGACGGCGACGCTCAGTCCCACCACCGCGGCTTTGGTGGCGCTGTAGACGGCAGCACCGGCCGCCGGCTTGTGCGCAAGTTGCGAGGCCGTGTTGATGATGCGGCCGTAGCGCTGTTTCAGCATCGGCGGCAGTGCCTGTCGCATGCCGAAGGCGACGCCCCGCAGATTGACGTCGATCAGCCTCTGCCAATCCGTCCAGTCCAGCGTGAGGAAATCGCCCGCCGGCTGGCCGATGCCGGCATTGTTGACCAATATGTCGATGCGGCCGTGGCGGTCGATGGTCTGTCTCACCGCCGCCGACACATCGGCTTCGACAGTCACGTCGCATTGGAGCGAAAAAGCTTCGGCGCCGGTCGCCACGATCGCGGCGACAGCTTCTTCCCTGTGTTGATCCTCACCGCAATCGGCTATCGCGACGCGCGCCCCTTCCTTGCCGAAGGCAAGAGCGACGGCTCGCCCAATTCCGATGCCGGCCCCGATGACCAGGGCGCTGCGACCGCTTAGTCGTTGCATTCACGAGCTCCGCAATAATGCGCTAGGTGAGAGATTCTTCACGTCCGCGCACGAGTTGCGACAGGGCCACGGCGATAACCAGGGCGCCGCCGTAGAAGAGATCCTGAACGAAGGTATCGATCCCGAGGATTGAAAGTCCGGTGATGCCGGTGACGAGAAGATAGACGGCGATCACCGATCCCATCGGGTTGAAGCGCCCGGGGGAAATCGAGGTCGCGCCCAGATAGGCCGCGGCGAAAGCCGGCAACATCAGCTGCGTACCGGAATTGGGATCAGCCGAGCCGGAGGTTCCGGCATAAAGCACACCAGCTATGGCGGCGAAGACACCGGAAGCGAGAAAGCAGATCAGGCGCATACGCGTGACGGGGATGCCGGACAGGCGAGCCACGTCCCTACCGCGACCGACGAAGAGCGCCTTGCGGCCCAGGGAAGTGAACTCGAAGACGTAAAGCAGGAGCAGCGCGAGGGCGAGCGCGTAATAAAACGCCAGGGGAATGCCCAGAAAGCGGGTCAGGATGACGGCGTTGACAAGGCTCCAGTCGATGCCGCCAATCGTGCGCGAGTTGCTGATCCACAAGGTGATCCCATGCAGGAACGTGCCGGTTCCAAGGGTCACGATCAGCGAATGGATGCGGAAATACAGCGTGAAGAACGCATTGAGCAGGCCGGTGAGCAAACCGGCGGCCAATGCGACCGCGATCGCCCAGCCGATCGGCCAGCCGTGGCCGACATTGAGGACGGCAATCACCATCGACGAGAGCGTCAGGACCTGCGCGACGGAAAGATCGATGTCCCCCGCCGTCAAGGGAATGATCAGGCCAAGGGTCAGGATCACCAGAACGGCCTGCGAGCCGAATATCGTCGAGAAGTTCGGCCAGGTCAGGAACGCATCCGGGGAAATGATGCCGAAGATAGCGATGATGACAAGCCAGGCGATGAGCAGAGCGAACCGCTCCAGCTCCGTCAGAAAACCGCGGCGCCAATTGCGCTGGACCCCGCTCATATTCGATTTGCTGGTGGCGGCTGGGGTTGCTTCTGTCATGGGGAATTCTCTTTGAGAAGGACAGGTTCGCCTGCGAGGACACCGCTCAGGCTGTCGAGACACCGCTCGGTAATCGCGGCCTTGGTCACTTCGCGACCCGACAGGCTCGTCGCGACGCGGCCGTGACTGAAGATGAGCACGCGGTCACAGATCATCTCCAGCTGTTCATGATCGGAACTGGCGCAGATGATGGCGGCGCCGCGTTCGGCAGCAGCACGAATGAAGCCATAGACCTGATGGCGCGCTCCGACGTCGACGCCTTGCGTCGGCTCGTCCAGCAGGATCACGCGCGGCTCGGTCTGAAGCCATTTGGCGAGCACGACCTTCTGTTGGTTGCCGCCCGAGAGATCACGTATCAACCGGCTCGGATCAGGCGGGCGAACATCGAAATTCCGCACAAGATCGGCGGCGTGGCGAACGATCTTGCGCGCCGTCACGAAATAAGCCGGCAGGGACCGGCCGAATGCCGGCACCGCCAGATTTTCAGCCACGGTCAAGCCTTCGACGATGGCGGCTCGTTGCCGGTCGGCTGGAACCAGCACCATGCCGTGGCCTATGGCCCGAGCGGGCGTCATCGCCGCCAGCGGCAAGGCAAGATCGCCAAGCCGCAGATCGCCTGCCGTCGCAGGCATGGCACCAAAGAGGTGGTATGGGATCCTGTCGTAGCCAGAGCCTATGAGGCCGGTCAGGCCAAGCACTTCGCCTGCCCCGACAGCGATATCCAAAGGCGGCAGGCTTTCGCTGGCAAGGCCCTTCACGACAAGCGCCTCGGCGCCGCCTCGATACACCGGGGACAGACGCTCCATCGCCAGATCGCGGCCGACGATCGCGGCGATGAATTCGGCTTTCGAGGCCTGCGCGGTGGTGAGGCTCGCCGCGATGCTGCCATTGCGCAGCACCGTGGCGCGGTCGGTCAGTTCCTTGACCTCGTCGACGTCGTGCGAAACGAAGATGACGCTCGTGCCTCGCTGCGCCAACGTTCTTATCAATGAAAATAGATGATCGACATCGTCGCGCGACAGGAATGGCGTGGGTTCGTCAAGGATCAGCAATCCACCGTCGCGGCCGGATGTTTCTGCGATTTCCTGGAACGCGCGCACGATCGCAACGAGGGCACGCTCGACGGGCGCGAGGTTGGCGACGGGCATTTCGGGGTCGATGGCGAGACCATAGTCGGCGAAAATCTTTCGAGCCTCGCGATGCGCCTGCCGCCACCGGATCATCGGATTGGCTGTGCGGACCAGACGTCGCGCCAGCAGGTTTTCCGTGACCGAGAGCGACGGCACCAGACCGAGCGCCTGGTGGACGACTGATATGCCGTACCGGTTGAACTCGCCGGGAGGCAGCGGCAGCGGCAGTTCGCGTCCGCCAAGCGTCACGCGGCCGCCGTCCGGCGCGTAGACGCCGGAAAGCATTTTGATCAGTGTGGACTTGCCCGATCCGTTATGGCCGAGCAGACCGTGGATCTCTCCATGGTTCACGGTCAGCGTGACGTCGTTCACGACCTTGGCGCCACCGAAGGACTTGGTCAGCCCCTCGATGACCAGATTGGCGACGCTTGCGTCAGTCGCCATCCGCGACATCATTCCAGGCCCCAGAGCTTGCGGTAGCCGGCGACATAGGCGTCGCCGTAACCGGTGGAGATCTGGGGAGGCGTGCCGGCCGTGCTGGCGTTCGATGCATCGAATATATAGAGCGGCACCTTCGGATCCTTCACCGACGGCAAGCCGCAAAGCATCCTCATCTCGGCGTCGACGATCGCATGCGCCACCCAGTCGATGCTTTCGCCGATATCCATCTCGACGCTGCCTTGCTGAACAAGCTGCAGCACATAGGGGCTGCCGTTGAAAGTCGCAATTTTGACCCGGTCCGCGGACTGGGTGAGTTCGACGGCAGGAACCACGAACTGCGCCATGCCATCATAGATCGGCAGGATGTAGTTTATCGAGGAATCGCGCAGCAGCGCCGCCTGCACCGTCGACTGCATGCGGGTTGCCCAGTCGGTGACCGGCACGTTGAGGTACTGGACCTTGCATTCCTCGCACTTGTCCATGATCTCCTTGATGCCGTTCTTGAGCGAATTGGCGGAGAAGGAATCCTCGGCGACGATGGCGAGCACATTCGCCTTGCCCTTGGTCTTGAGAACCGCCCATTGGGCCATCAGGCGCCCAGCCTGAGTGTAATCGATCTGTACGTTCTGGAAGGGCGCCGGGGCGGGAGTGTCGAAGCCGGACGCATGCGCGGCCACGATCTTGACCCCCGCCTGATCCGCCTGCGTTGCCTGCGGAACGAGAACGCGCGGGTCCGACATCAGCACATCGACAAGATCGTAGCGCTGCGTGATCGCCTGGTTGATACCCTGGATCCATTGCGAGGGCTGGCCCTGCGTCTGGTAGTGGTCGTACTGAAAACCGATCTCCTTTGCGATCTCCGTCATGCGGTTCGCCACCGCGCCGGTGAACTCGACCGCGCTTGAGAAGGGTACGACCATCGCCTTCTTGCCGCTCATGCAGGCCTTGGCATCGAACGCCTCGCCGGGCGCAGCGAAGACCGGCAATTTCTGATGCTCGGTGATGCTGGCCTGAATGGCGTCCAGGTCGGTTGCCGCGGCTGGGGCGATCGCTGCAAGGCCGAAAGCGGTTGTGAGGCCGGCAAGGCCGGCAATGTATTTGATCATGGTATGCATCCCTCTCTGGATGATCCGCCTTCGGCGGATTTGTTGTGATTGCGAGCCTGCTCAATACCAAAGGCCCGGATTCTGCCCGTCAGCGGTTGAGCAGTTCGCAGTTTCTTGCGCAGGTTAGGATCGTGACGCCGGACATTTCACGCAACCGAATTGATTTGAAGCGGAATCTTCATGTTTTCTGATGTGAGCCACTCAGCATAGGAACGAATGCCGCTCGCCAGATCGATGGCGGGCCGCCAGCCCAGATCGCGCGCCGCCGCATCGAGCTCGTAAGGACCTTGCGGATCCGAAAGCGGGTCCTCGGCGGCGCCAACGGCAATCGGTGGGCCGGACACGATCTCCCGGACGAGATCGGCAAGCGCGCTCAGCACAATGCCCTGATCGGCTGCGATCGTGTAGGCAGGCGCGCCCAAGGACGGTGCATGAACGGCGGCGCTCAACGCGGCGGCAACGTCGTCGACATGAACATAATGGTAGCGCTGGCCGCGGCCGAAAGGCAGCGTCAACGGCTCCTTTTTCAGCCCGGCCAGGATCATGTCACGGATGGCGCATGCCGTTGGACGCCCAGGGCCGTAGACCGCCGCGATACGCATGCTGACGCCAGAAATATCGTATTGCCGACAGTAGGCCTCGAGGAGCGCTTCGCCCGCGATCTTGCTGGCCGCATAGACCGAGGACGGATGCAGGGCACGCTCCTCGCTCACGGGAAGATCCGTGGGTGTACGGCCGTAGACACTTGCCGAGGACGCGAAGACGAAACGCGGAACCGATCGTTTCCGGGCAAATTCCAGCAGATTCGCAGTGCTTAGGATATTCGTCCAGGCGACCAGGTCGGGCTCGTCGCGGTAGAGCGAAGGGCCTGAGATGGCGCCGCAGTGGATGATCGCGGCGAAGTCGTGCGACGACGCCACGCTCCACAAACGCTGCCGATCGCAAAGATCGCAGGCGACGACCTTCCTATCCGGATCCGGTGACATATCGAGACCGACAACCTCGCAGCCGCTCAGCGCCAGAACCTCTGCCGTTCTGGAGCCGACAAACCCGCCGGCGCCGGTTATCAGGACCGCGCGAGCCATTGCCGTTACCGGAGCCGCGGCGGGTGCGTGGCCCGCCAATGTTCGGCGATGTCGATGCGCCTCGTTACCCAGACGTCGTCGGCGGCCGCAACGTGGTCGAGGAAACGCTCCAGGTCTGCGGCCCGACCGGGCCGCCCGACGATACGTGTGTGGAGGCCGATGCTCATCATCCTTGGCGCGACCTGCGCCTCCCGCCGCAAGAAATCGAAAGCCTGGATCAGGTAGGCGGAAAAGCTCGGCGACTGATAGCCGTAGGTGTTGACATAACGTCCGTCATTGTTGTCGAGGGTATAAGGGACGACGAGATGGTCCTGGCCGCCGACGTCGACCCAATAAGGCAGGTCGTCGGAAAATGAATCGGCGTCGTAGACGAAACCGCCGGATTGGACGATCAATTTGCGCGTGTTGATGCTCATGCGGCCCGTGTACCAGCCCGTCGGCCGCGAGCCCGTGACTTCGGTATGGATGCGGATGGCTTCGGCGACCTGCGCGGCCTCCTGCTCTTCCGGCATCTCCGCGTATTGGATCCAGCGCAAGCCGTGCGAAGCGATTTCGAAATTCGCCTCTTTCATTGCAGCGACCGCTTCAGGATTTTTTTGCAGCGAAGTTGCGATGCCGAAGATGGTCACGGGCAGCTTGCGCTCGGTGAAGAGCCGGTACAGGCGCCACCAGCCGACACGGCTGCCATATTCGTACTGGGATTCGACATTGATGTTGCGGATATTGGCGAAGGCGACAGTGGGCTCCTCTGTGAGAAAAGCCTCGCTCTGGCGATCGCCGTGCAGGATCGAATGCTCGCCTCCCTCCTCGTAATTGATGACGAATTGCACCGCGAGCATCTTGCCGCCGGGCCACTTCGGGTCCGGCGGATTGCGGCCATAGCCGGCCAGGTCGCGCGGGTAGGTCACGGGGCTAGCTCCTCTTCAATAGGCAAGCGCGTGCAGGCTGGCGGCAAGCACGCGAATTCCGGCAACAATATCCTCCAGCGAGGAAAACTCCTCCGGCGTATGGCTGCGTCCGTCCTTGGAGCGGACGAATATCATCGCAACCTTGGCGATGGCGGCCATCTGCTGTGAATCATGACCCGCGCCGCTCGCCATCATAAGGAACGGCACGCCTTGCTCGGCGGCGGCGCGCTGCAAGGTGGCGACGATCCCGGGATCCGAGGGCGAAGGTTCATGGTCGATCATGACCCGCCAGTCGACGTTGAGACCTCTACGGCCGGCAACCTCGCGCATCAGCCCTTCATGCATTTCGTACAGCCGCCTGCGTGCCGCCGCATCGGGATGGCGGGCATCGATCGTGAACGCCACCTTGGCCGGAATAATGCCGGGGAAATTCGGCTCGACCAGCACGCGGCCGACGGTCGTGACGGCCGGCCGGCCCAGGCGATGCGCCGTGTTGATGAGGCCGGAAGCGATTTCGGCGAAGCCAGCCAGTGGATCATGGCGTATGTCCATCGGGAAGGCGCCGGCATGGTTCTGCACCCCGGCGAGTTCGGCGCTGTAATGGCGGATTCCGGTGATCGCATCGACCACGGCGACCGGGAGCCCCGCCTGTTCGAGGATCGGGCCTTGCTCGATGTGAAGTTCGAGGAAACTGTCGATGTCATTGCGCCGCGCCTCGGGAATGCGCTCGGGATCGAGCCCAACCGAGCGCATCGCTTCGGCGATCGTCTCGCCCGAAAAGCCGATCACCCGCTCCGGGTCGCCTGGAGCGATCCTGCCGGCCACTGCCCGAGAGCCCCAATAATTTGCATTCGGAAAGCGGCTCGATTCCTCTTCACAGAAGGCGACCGCTTCCAAGGTGCGCCTCGGCTTCCCGAACTGCTGCTTCAGGGCTTTGACCGCGATCAGGGCCGCCACGGCGCCAAGGGCCCCGTCGTAACGGCCGCCAGGCGTTTGGGAATCGATGTGCGAGCCGGAGACGACCGCCTTGTCAGCGGTCGACCCGCGAAGCCGCCCCCAGACGTTTCCGACGGTATCGCGGTGCACCTCAAGTCCGGCTTCCTGACAACTCCGGGCGTAGTAGTCAGTCGCCCCCACCCACTCGGGAGAATAGACGGTGCGGGAAACACCGCTTTCACCCACGGCACCATAAGAAGCGAGTTCGAAAATAATCTTCTCAACAAACGACGGATCTATCTCGATGACGGTGGCTGAATTGGGCACTGTTCCTCACTTATAGTCGACACTTGAGTTGGTTGGCCGAGCTCCGGGGGCACAACTGTCGCGGCTAGGAATGAATGTCACGCGCGGCATGCCAGGAAAATCGAATTATTCCGGTGGAGACGCATCAGAAAATCTGAAGTAAAAAGAATCGACGTGGAGAGCGGATTTGAACCACCGGCAGATCGAGACCTTCTACTGGGCGGCCCGTCTCGGCAGCTTTGCCCAAGCCGCACTCAGACTGAATGCGACACAGTCGGCGGTTTCGATGCGGATACAGGAGTTGGAAGCGCGTATTGGCGTTCCTCTGTTCGACCGCTCCCAGCGCACGGCTCGGCTGACATCACAGGGCGCATTGTTGATGCCTTATGCCGAAGAGATCCTGCTTGCCTCGGATCGTTTCATCCATGCCGTGACGGAAAAGGAGGAAATCGTCGGATATGTTAAGCTTGGGGTTGCGGAAATTGTGGCTCTTACCTGGCTGCCCACGCTCATACGCTTTGTGCGACAGACTTATCCTCGTCTGCAGCTCGAAGTTGAGGTGAGCTTGTCGCATCTCATCGAGGAGAAGCTCTACGCCGGTACGCTCGACGTCGCGTTTGCAGCCTGCGAAATGCCACAGTCACGCTTCGCTTCAAAGCCGATCGAGATGATCCAATTTGCCTGGATGTGCAGTCCCGAACTGCCAGCCGTCCCCGAGGTGCTGACGCCTCAGGGGTTGAGCGAACTTCCGGTCATTGCAACGTCGCGTGAATGGCAGTTTCGAGGATCGACGCTGATTTGGCTGACCACGAATGATGTCCATTTTCGCAATTTGACGATCTGCAATACGTTTCGCACAGCAGCAAGCCTTGCAATCGCCGGCCTTGGTCTCGCTTACCTTCCCGAGCAATTCTACCGAGGAGAGGTGGAATCTGGGCGCCTGCGGCGCCTTCGTTCCGACCCGGAGCCGTCGCCATTGCAGATCTATGTGGTACGGCCGCTCACTGGCACCACCCCAATTCATCTGTTGCTCGAGAAAGCAGCAGAGGCCGTGCTTGACGACCAGACGAATACCGGCGTGAATTTCGAAACTCCAGCACATTAGCAACCGAAACTCGCTGATCAATCAAATCGCTGGTGTAGGACTGGCGCGAGATGGCGCATTTCGCCGTGGCGGAAGGCCTTGGACGGGCACTCCGTCGCTTGGTTTAAGGTGTGAGATGTAGACTACTTGCAAGGGTCACCAAACGGTGAGTGAGTTCTAACCAAAGAGCATTATCGGCCTCACCAATATTTGGAAAATTTCCCCCTTTGATCCCGTTGATCACCGGCAATGTCGGATCTCATTCAAAGGAAGTCAGGCATCAACGGGCAGCATGAGGCGCAAGGCGAAGTTACAATGCTAGCATGAGCGTCCGCTGTTGGGTTCTGATCTCGGTAGCAGCAATGTCCGACTTTGAGGCGCATTGCTGCCATCCAGCCTGATCATTCTGTGACGAATGCGTCGTTTCGATAGACCACCGCGCGAGGACGCTAGATCGGCCCTTGATCAACGCTCGTAATCGTTATCGTTTGAGCGCTGTGTCTTGCGGTCCTGCTCCTCTGCCTGATGAGCCTTCTGTTTGTTGGCGTCCTTCTGCTTGGCTCTCACCTTCTCCTGCTGGGTGCCTGTGCGCGGCTGCTCTGGCTGGCGGGGATCGTCCCGAGTTGGCAGGTCTAGCCCTCGCGCCTCGCGCTCGGGGATCGGCTCGCCACCGCCACCACCACGACGCTGCTGTTGCCGCTCGAATTGCAGCCGCGCGAGACGGTCATGCATCTTATCGTTCACCTCTTCACGATACTGTTCGAACTGTCCTTGATGCGCCGGCGGCAGCGTCTCGCGCATGTTGTCCAGAGCCTGATTGACGCGGGCCATCTGACGCCGCATTTCCAAGGGGGTTTGCGCCATGTTCAAATCTCCTATCAGTGCATTCAATTCTCTCATACCAGGATGGGACAGGAATGAGTTCTGCCCCGATTGATCAGCTCCGCGATCCGCGGCAGGACCTGGTTGCCCCTCCCTTGTCCGATCGCGACGGAACTGCAGAAAATTGTTGCCGATCGACTCCGCTGCAGCGAGAGCCTGACCGACTACGCCCGCGGTCCGCATCGTCGTCACAGTCTTTTGCCATGCGGCAGCAATTGCATCGCCGTTCACGACAAGGGCTTGCCCATCCAGACGGCGTTGCCGCTTGGCCTCCACTCGCTCGATCGTCCTGGCGCTGACCTGGTAGCGCGGATCGCTCTGGGCGCGGCTGTAGGCTCCGGCATGCTCCTTCGTGAATGGACGCGTCATCGCATGGTCCATGCGCCGCGTCGCCACCATCGCAATGCCGTTCTCGCGTGCTTTTTCCGCAAAGGTCTCGCGCCAGGCTGCGAGATCAGGCTTGTAGAATTTCAGGCGCTCGCCATCGGCTGACCGTGCCTGCACCATCGCATGGATATGGACGTGCTTGGTGTCCTTGTGATGCGCCAAGACGAACTTGTATCCTGGCGCGCGCTCCTCGAGTACAGCGCGCGCCGCAGCCATGACGGCGTTGGCATCGGTGCCAGCTCTTGCCGAGAACAGCAGGTGATAGGCATTGCGGCGCTCACGCCCTGAAAACTGCGGCCGCCATTGCTCATAGACCGAAGCCGCAGCCTTCGTGGAATTCTTCACCCCGGGCACAGGCTCGCCATTTGCGTGGCGGACTTGGCTGTGGGTGCGGATGAACTTCTGCAGGAAATATTTCGCTTTGGGTTCACGGCTCACGGCCGCCGTTACTTCTGCCTTGGCGACCACCCCCGCCGCGCCCATGCCTTCAGACAAGCGCGCCTCGATCTTGTCGAGCGCCTTGCTGCGCGAATTCTCCCGACCGCCGGCCAGGACTCGCGCAAGCGGCCCTGCCCGCTCATCGGTGTGTGCGTAAACCTGCACCGCCTGACCATCCTGTGCGTAGATGAACGGCTTTGCACCGAAGGCCTTTTTCAGCGCCTCGCTCAAGGCGGCATCGGTGACCTGGCCGGCGAGCTCGAAACGAACCTCGATAAAATTGGTATTTTCCAATGGCGGGTCGAATGTCTCGCAAAACGTTTCCAGGAACGCCTTTCGTGCGCCGCCTGTCGCCAGGACCTGCCCGTCCTCGTCGAAAATCTCGATGTCGTGTTTCTCGCCTTTTTCGTCGTCGCGCTTGCCGATGTAATTGAGCAGCCGGGCGGCGGCTTCCCTGGTCGACGGCGGATTGGGCATGACCTTGAACACGGCAGGCTGCGCACCCGCCGCATAGCCTGCCCGTGCCGCCACGGCCCGCGCCTGATAGCCCGCCCTCGCCGCTCGCTCTGTACCGCCAGAGCGGCCAGCACCGCGACCGCCGCCGCCGCCGCGCCGCTTCCAGTCTTCCTCCTCCTCTTCCGGCCGGAAACCGGCGAGCGTGGCGCCATAGACCATGATCGGCGCGCTAGCGGCCTTGGGCGAGCTCGCAGCAGCAGTGGACTTCGGTGCCCTGTTGGACATGGAGCTCCCCGCCAGTCCTGTCCCTTCCGCCGACGAACGAGGGGCGTTCCTGCCGCCACCTAGCGTCGAGCCGGCTTGTCCTTGCCCGAGGCGTCCGCCGCCACCGGTCCGCTCATAACTCTTCATCGCCTGGAATTCACCGGCCTCGCGTCGGGCGCCCGTCACGGACTTGTCGTCGTCCAGGTCCTCACGCTTCACGCCGGACTCGCCTCGAAGATAGCGTTCGATTTCGGCCGCGTAGCCAGCAAGACGACCGCTCATGGCTTGGCCTCCCTCGCCTTGCGGGGATCAACGGTCATCGCCTTCAGTTCCTCGCGAAACTGCCGCACCAGGTTGCCCACGGCGACCAGCGCCTGTTCAAGATCCTCATCGTGGGCAACGCGGCCGTCATTCATGGCGCGCACGGCCTGATTGAAATTGACGCCGACGCGCCGCAGCTGGTCGGTCATGTCCACGATCGCCGGCCGCAACGCCTCTGATGCGATAGGCAGATGCCCGGCCTCTGCCCGCGCGAGACGCCGGACGACCTCGCTGACGGTTACGCGGTCCCGCTCCGAAATGGCTTTGAGGTTAGCCAGCTCGTCAGCCGAAAACCGGATGTGCGTCACCTCGCCATAGCGTCGTGACGCGCTCTTGACCGCTGCTTTCTGGGCGTCTGCATCCATCTCTCAAGCCCGCTTGCGGGCGCTAAGGCCCGCCAGGGCCGTGCCGCCTATTTTGTGTGTATCACAAAATAGGCTATCCTGCCAATAGGAGCCAGGGGAATGGAAAATACGGGCGCACGTCTTCTCACCCAACGCAGTTGCCCAACGGCGCGGTCCGACAACTGCAACTTCGAAGATGTCTCCATCGCGATTTGCTTTGATGTCTCCATGATGCGTTGAAGACTTGTTTCCATGTTAACATGGAAACATCAGGGCGATCCGCACTCCGGTCAGCCTGCCAGACCCCTTCCTCACTGATAGCAGCTCTGCAATGTCTGCACCCCGAGCGGGGCTTATCGGGGCGCGCCCGGGTTGCCAAACCGGTTCGCCCCGTTGACTATGTCACCATGTTTTGACCGTGATATTATCCATGTGTCCATGATGACTTGTTTCCATGTTAACATGGAAACAAGGAGCCTACGCCGGAAGGAGGCCCCCATGATCATCTCCGCTGCGATCCCCAAGGGCGGCACTGGCAAATCGACGATGCTGCGCACCCTCGCATCCGTCGCGCTGCATCGGGGCTATTCGGTCACTCTTATCGACGGCGACCGGCGGCAGAACATGAACCGCTGGTTCCAGATGCTGTGTGAGGCTGGCAATTGTCCCGACAGGCTCCAGCTGGTGAGCGCGATGACCCCGCAGGAAATCCTTGACGCCGCAGCCATTCACAACGGTGAGCGCTCCGTCGTCTTGATCGATACGGAAGGCACCACAAATGACAACCTCATGGCCGGGCTCTTCGCAGCCGATATTGTCGTCGTGCCGGTCTATTTTGCCCTCGACGATGTGACCGCCGCCATCCAGATCACGGACCACTACATCCCGCTGGCGGTCGAGAGCCGTGGTAGACCGCTGCCTGCGATATTCGTGCTGACCAAGCAGACCATCATCGATGGCAGGGCGCGAGCCCTGACCGAACTGCGCGCCATCATCCAGGCCAACGGCACGCCGATTGCAGAACACGTCCTGCACAATCGCGTTGCCTACCGCGACCTTCAGACCGGGCAAACCCTTTACAGCCCCGCGGTGCCCGATGCGAAGGCGGTTGCCGAGAGCGAAGGGGTCTTCGACGACCTTCTGCAAACCTTCATCGAAGCCACAAGGAACGCGGCATGAGCGAAGAACCCGCACCGAAACCCGGTGACGACAAGAAAGCCCGCATGATGAAGGCGATTTCCACGCAGCCGCCGGCATTGCCGAGCATGTTCATTTCATCCCCGAAAAATGAGGGGCAGAAGCTGGAGCCAAATGCCGGATCGGCCATGCCGCAGACGCTCGAGCCGGCATCGGGTGCAACGCCTGACTTTCGCAAGCTGCTGCGGCAGGGTCAGAAAAAGGATCCCGTCGCCGGAAAGAAGATTCGCGAGGAGGAGATGATCCGCTGCGGTTACTACCTGACGGCTGCGGAGCAGCGCCAGTTCAAGTTACTGGCGATCAGCAACGGGCACAGCATGACCGAACTGCTGCGAAAGGCTGTGCAGGATTATATCCGCATTCATAAGCATAAACTGCCAAAGGAATAATCGGCGGTATGGAGTCGCTGTCGCATGCTGTGACGGGTGATGTTCGTGGCTCTTTGCGACGCGCAAAAAAAGGGCCCGCGACGGAGTTTTCCGTCGCGGGCCCTGAGATGTGTTTGCCTACTCGGGTTGGTTGAGGTGTTTCAGCAGTTCACCGAGGATTCCGGCCCGTTTCGAACGATCGCCGGCTGCCGCTTTGTCCTCGACCAGCTTTGCAGCCATTTCGGGCGGCAGCGGCATGAAGTCGTAGCCGTGCGCAGTCGCGGCGTGGCGAAGATATCCAAGCGTTTCGAACGCGCGATCGTGGGTGCCAAGCCAAAGACGGGGCTCGTCGGTTTCTTCGTGCGGGAACGCTTGCAGGAAGTAGGTGCGAAGCGGTGGATCGTAGCCGATGACAGCGTCTGGATCCGAGCGGACCTGTCCGGGGACGGTGCCAGTGACAGTGATGGTGTAGCGGCTCATTGCAACCTCCTTTGCCGGTGGGGAAGCCGGCCCCTTGCGGGGCCGGCCACCGATGCCTCACTGGGGGTTGTTCCAGAGGATGACCTTCTTGTTTTCCTCGCCACCCGGGGCGGGAGCGAGATTGCCGAAGATGACGCCGATCTCGGGGGCTTCGAGCTTGACCGAGAGGTATTCCTCTCCCGAACGCTGGGAGATGCGGTGCCAGCCGGCTCCGATCTCGAAGCCCGTTCGCTTGTTGACGATCCGGTAGTCGGGTGCGTCCTCGCGCGACTTGTTGGTGTTCGGGATGAGGGTGATCGGGGCATTGACCCGGAGCGTGGCAAAGACGCCTTCCATCGAGCCGTCGGCCTTGGTGGTGAGGTTTGCGATCGTGGTGGCCATGGTAGTTCTCCTTCGGTTGCATCGGGACCATTCCCGATGGCGCCAAAGGAGAGGGCCGTCCTGCTGCGGTCATCTCGGCGAAAATTCTGGAAAATTCTATTTGCCGAAAAATAGCGGGCAGGCCCTTCGCCTGCCCGCAGACAAAAACAGAAATCGAATTTTCCAGAATATTCGCCGAGAGTACCCCCAACGGGGGTTGACCGCACAAAGCAGGCGGTCGTCTACAAAGGCGACATGAAACGGGAATGGCCCCGGATGCGGCAGATGGACAAGAACTCAGGCCGCCATCGCTTGACCGCCGACGCAACGCTGCCGGATCGCAGGAACAGGCTGCAGCCTCTCGGGTCATGTCGCCTGCGTCGTCAATACCTCGAACAGCAGCATGACGCGTGAACCGCCTTGCGCGTTCGGTATGGCGGCACAGCGGTTTCGAGATCGAAGCCGACTGGCAGCGAACTTCACGCCCCCCGGGGGATGATACCGCGCAGCCAGGTTGGATGACCAAGCAAGCCAGGATGTTCGGCACGCTTGCACCCGCTTCAGATGCGAGACGGGTCAAGATGATCATAGTGCACAACGCCCCGTGGCTCTGCGCGTGTGCCGGTTTCGAAAGGGGCCGGCCCATGCCGTTCATAGAAGTGGAGGTGGCGGCGCGGGGCCGGATCAGGCATATCGGAGGTCGGCCCCCCGGGCTGTCGGCGGAACCGCGCGTACATCATCCCGGCAACGCCAGACGCTCGTCCGGCATCATGCGGGCTTCGGCCTGGTGGCGAATGTCGGGACCGGCATGGCGGAGCATGGCGCACCAGTCTTCCACATTGTACGTCATCGCCATGCTGCCCCTGGCCAGATCGTAAATGACGCACGGCTTGTTCGCGATGGCGAGCCGAAGCACGTTGACGGCCGTCCCGGGTGATGCACCGTCCCAGACCATCATCCCAAAGTCGGCGCGCCGCGCCATCTCCCGGTCCTTGGCAGCGTGGAACCAATACCCGTGAGCGCCTTCAGGAGACGGGACATAGTAGGCGGCCCAGTCGCCCAGATTGTTGCGGGGTTCCTTGCCCGCATGGAAGACCCCGACATGTTCGTAGCCGTAGCCAGCGAGCAGGCCCTGCGCCTCGGCATCGGCTCCGGGCGCGTCGCCAATCAGCACGCCGTGCTCGGCAGCAACGATTGCGCCGATGCGAGCGATGGCAGGTTCCGGCAGCTCGAATATCTCGCGTGATCCACCTATGAATATCATCGACATCGTGACTTTCCCTTCTCTCCAGCGTCCCCCGCCCCGCGCCGGCCGCCCTCTCCCTCTGGCCCTGCGCGAGGGAGCGTCACCCGAAGGCCGAGACGGCGAAGCCGGCTCGGGGAACGGCGGGACGCCGCGACGAGAGCCCGGCCGGCCGCAGGCCGGCGCGCCCGGACCCTGCCGCTGCCGGAGGCGTTACGCGCGTGGAGCTAATGGCCTTTGTCGGCCAGCCAGAGGTTCATGTCCTGGATCGAGCGCATGAGCACCGACGGATTGTCTCGCCCAGGAATGAAGCCCCAGCTCTGCCAGTAGCGCTCGGCCTCGGCGTCGATCGCCCTGACAATGACCGCGCGGCCGCCAACAACATCGGCCCCAGCGATACAACGCTGCAGCGCGTCCTTGACCAGTCCGCTGCCGATGCCCTGCCCTGCATAGCGTTGATCGACTGCAAGTTGCCCGATCCGGAGACAGGGGATCGGATCCGGCGGTCATGCGGCGCGGATCGCGCGTGGCGCGCTGTTTGGTTGGATCACACCCTCAGTCCGTAATTGCCGACCACGGCCCCGCCATCGTGAACGACCAGGACGCGGGTGAAGCGGCGGCCTTGGTTGGTTCGCGCAAATCCGGTCAGCCGGGCATTGAGCGCCGGCCTGCCGCAGCCGAACGCGTCGAGCCGGTGCGTGTCATCGAGCAGTTCAACGGCTGAAATCGCCACCTATCGTTCCCACGGCGCTGACCTGCGCAGACGCTCGGCCGCCTTTGGCGATGGAGCCGCGGCAGGCGGCGAGATCGCCTGCATGAACGCGTCATAGGCGTCAGGCGAGAGCCCGATGACGGTCTCGTTCAGGACCGCGGTCTGGGCTTCATGGAGTGCTGCGCGGCGCATGAACTCGGTGCGCGACAGGCCAAGCAGTTCCGCGCCGCGGTCGATGATGGTGAGATCATCGCTACGAAACCGCATCGAAACGGATATCTTCCTATTTGCGGCGGCGGCCATGCTGCGTTCCTTTCCTGAATGGAATACGTCGGCGCAAAGCAGCATGACACCGGATTTGCGTGACGAAGCCATTCCTGTTCCCGTGACCGGCGTAAAGGCATCGGCAACGGCGGACTGGTCCGATCCGAGGTATGCTCCCTGCCGCAAAAAGAGAAGGTCAATCCAGGCGGCTGACGCGGCGGCCCTCGCTGCGCGCTTCGATAAAGGCGCCTGCGATCTTCATCATGAATGCCTTGCTGAAACGACCGAGGGGCTTACCGTCGGATTCGATGTACCAGGTGCGTTCGGCAATATCGTAGTTGTATTCGTCAACCACGATCCAACAGCGCTTGAGATCGGTCAGACCGGCGCGGCGGCACTCGATAGCGGAGACTTCCAAACCGACCCGATCGCCGGGCGGTGGCTGGGTGCTTATCGCCAGAGCGCGAGATGGGTCCGGCCATCTCTTGCGCCGCGGACAGCGATGACCACGCAGGTCGGCCGGCTCTTGCGGCCTTCCGTTTCGCCGCGCTGGTGTTGCCATGCCCAAAGATACGGGTAGGAAATTACCTGACCTGGCAGAAATCTACCGCTCATCATCGTATCCTTCCCCGCGCGCCAATCGGTCGATCTCGGCGGCGAAGAGTTCCGTGTGTTCCTGCGGCATCTCGGAGACACGGTATGCGCGGCGGGGATCGCCGCCGATGAGCATCCGTTCGTAGTGCTCGTAACTCATCAGCACGAACCGGGGTTTCCGGTGCTTGGTAAGAATAACGGGTTCGCGGCTGGCAACGTCGGTGACGTCGCCAACCTGTTTGTTCAGATCCCCCGTCGTGAATTGGCGCATGGCTGGGCTCCTTGATCAGTCCCCATATTATCTGGATTTTCTAGATTTGCAAGAAAACGGCGCTTACGCGCCGCCCTCCGCGAACCGCCACACGGGGATGCCAAGCCCACGCGCCTTGTCGGCAAGGTTTTCGGTGATGCCGGAACCGGGAAAGACGATCACGCCGTAGGGCACGACCGAGAGCAGCTGATCGTTGCGGCGGAACGGCGCCGCCTTGGCGTGCCGGTTCCAGTCTGGCTTGAAGGCGATCTGGGTGACCTTGCGGTTCTCTGCCCAGCAGGCGGCGATGCGCTCGGCGCCGCGCGGGCTGCCGCCGTGGAGCAGGACCATGTCGGGATGCTTCTCGCGAGCCTTGTCGAGCGCGTCCCAGATCCGGTCGTGATCGTTGCAGTCGAGGCCGCCGGCGAAGGCGATTTTGGTGCCGGCCGGAACGAGCACCTCGGTTTCGGCGTGGCGGCGGGCGGCGAGGAAGTCGCGGCTGTCGATCACCGCTGCGGTCATTGCCTGGTGGGAGACCTTGGAGCCGGTGCGCGGTCGCCATGCCGATCCGGTTTGTGCCTCGTAGAGGTCGGCAGCCTCATCGCGCATGATTTCGAGCACGTTGCGGCGCTCGATATAGGTGATGCCTTCCGCGGTGAGCCGTTCCAGCTCGACCGATTTCACCTCGGAGCCGTCCTGCTCCTGCTGGCTCGAACGCTGCGCCTCCTCATTGCGGTCGAGGCTGCGGGCGACGCGCTCGGCGGCGCGGTGGAAGACGTTTGCGAAGGACCAGAGCAGGTCGTCAAGATCGGGTTCGAGCCTGGTGTCGCCGAGCATGCCGGCGAAGGTCTCGACGATCCCGGCGAGGCCGGCCCGGATCACCTCGTCGTCGGGAAGTGGCCGGGGATCGGGTTCGTCCTGATGCGGGCGATGGCCGTACATCTGCAGTTCGAGGATGACGCGGTCGGTCGGCGAGGAGGCGTGGTAGGGCTCGTAGGCGTCGTCGAGCGGAAGGTCGTAAGCCATGGCGTGTCTCCGTCGGTTGTGGCCGCGGCTATCGCGGCCTGACAGCGCATCCCGGCCGCGCCCCGGACGCGGCCGCACCGAAGGCCGAAGCGCGAGCGGAGGACGGCGCAGCCGTTGCGGCCGCGTCCAGGGGGTGGCAGGGGTCGCCTCTCGGGCAGGCCGCGGGCGCGGCCTCTGCGGTGGACCGCGGCCATGCCTGCAGGCTATCCGGCGACGCCGCCCCTGCCCGCCTGCCGGCCCGACCCGTTCACCCGGGCGGCAGGAAGAGACGGGCATCTTCCGGAACGAGCTGATCGCTAAGCCATGCCGCGAGACGGCCGAGGCCGAGATGACGCAGATCGTCGTTGAAGTCGCCGAGCTGCGGCCGCAACACCAGGGCGAGGATCCCGGCCTCGCCTGCGCGCTGGCTGAGACGCTCGATGCCGTGCCGGCCGGCGGCGTCGGCATCGGCTGCGATGTAGAGGCGGCGGCAGCCGGGCGGAAGCCTCAGGCCGGCAAGGTGATTGGCCGAGGTGGCGGCGGCCACCGGCAGCACCGGCATCACCACCTTAAGCGACGCCATCGTCTCGAACCCCTCGCCGGCGGCCATGACCGGGACGGGGGCACCGGGCTGGTGGCCTAGCCAGATGCCGTTGCCAAGGAGATCCCCCAGCGAGCGGCGTGGATCGGCGAGTTGCGCCTTGCCCTGACCCGAAGGATCGAGCCAGATGCGTTGTAGACCGGTGATACGCCCGTCGAGGCTGGTGACAGCGGCAATCAGGGCAGGCAGCGTCCGCGTCTCGCCCGTTACGAGATCCCTGTAGTAGCAGCCGGGATGGAAGCGCAGCGCGCCCTCATGCGGGGAGAGCAGAATGCCGCGGCAGGCAAGATAGTGTTCCGCCAGCGTGCCCGCGATCGGCTGCGACATGGCGAACAGGCGACGCGCGGCGTCGGGAGAGCCGCGTGCCGCGGCAGGCTGGCGCTGCGCGCCAGCGGGCTGGGGTGGGAGCTGGGGCGGTGGCAGCGGCATGGAGAGGAAGCGACGTGCTTCATCCGCGACTTCGCGGAAGTCGACCAGACCACAGCTTTCGCGGATGACATCGAGCAGATCGCCAAATTCGGAGGTCGCCTCATCGACCCACTTACCCGCAGGGCCCTTGGAACTGGTCTTGAGCCGAACATGCATGGAGCGGCCGCGCGTGTTGCGGACATCGCCGACCATCCAGTAATTGCCGGAGCGATGGCCGTTGGAGAGATATTCCCGGCACACCGCCTCGGCGTGTTCGCCAAGGCGGCGTGCCAGCTCGGAGGCCGAGCCGGTCATGATCGCCTCCCCTCAAGTCGCCGAGGTACGGTCGGTGACACCAACCAGCGTATGGCGGTCGAGGAGCGCGGCGAGGATGGCGGACCCTTGCGCGGTCGTCGGGATGAACAGCCGGAGCTTCCAGGCGATGATCTCGGAGATCAGTCCCAGCGCCTTCAGCCGAGGGACCATCGCGTCGGTGAAGCCGATCAATTCGACACGATAGTCGTTCATGACGCGGCTGCGGCGCACAATCAGGCCATCGGCGAGCTGCAACCCGATCCGCCCCTCGATCAAGCCGGTCCATGCCTCGTCCGGAGCGAGGGTCGGAACATCGTCGACCCCGAGATTGCGCAACATGGTCGCGACCAGCGTCGGCGCGATGTGGCGCCCGATGATGCGTTCGCCGGCGTCGGTCTGCATACGATAGACTCGACAGTCGTCGTCCGGCAGCCGACGCCAGATCGGCAGCAGCAGACCCGTCACGATATGAAAGGTGCTGGTGATGAAGTCCGGGACGGCGGCGACTTCTGCCTGCCACAGGTCGCAGAACAGTTTTCGGTCGGCCGGCTGCCAATGGGTTTCGGCAAGGGCGTCGAGACCGAAGCGCAGCTCGTCGGTCGGCCGCAGCAGGCGTACGCGGTGCTCTATCGTGCCGTCGTCGAGCATCAGGCTCGCCGTCGGCAGCCGGATCGCCGCGCGGCTGGAACGTGTGTTCACCAGCAGAACCGATTGCGGCTCCGCCCGGACAATGGCCAGTGCGTCGACCAGGCCGAGCGGCCGGATACGGTCCTTGCGCGCGACGGTCAGCACATGCGACTGCGCGCCGGAGACCGGGTGCGCGTAGACGGTGCGGCGATCGGTGACGACGATGCTTTCGGCCGTGATCGTCTCCAGTCCCTTGTCATAGTTTCCGGCGGCGATCGCGCCCTCAACCTTCGCCGCCATCAGCTGCTCGAACACCTCGAACAACAGGTTCTGGGTTTCGATGCGCAACGCCAGCAGGCGATTGAGCCAGGTCGTGATCGGCGGCAACTCGTCGCGCAGCCCGCCCTCGTCAGTCGTCAGCGACAGCCCGGTCACAGTCTCGAAGGTCGTGAGCGAGCAGCCCTCGATCCTGCCTTGGTGCAGCAGATGATAGAACTGCCGCAGCGCCGCGCGGGCATAGGCGCTTTCGAGATTGTCTTCGGCACGGAACAGCCCTGCCCCGCCGGTCTGGCGCTGGCCGCGCGTGATCGCGCCCAGCGTGTCGAGCCGTCGTGCGATCGTCGACAGGAAGCGCTTGCCGGCCTTCACGTTCGCGGCCATGGGCCGGAACAGCGGCGGTTGCTTCTGATTTGTGCGGTGGGTCCGTCCGAGACCCTGGATGGCGTTGTCGGCGCGCCAGCCGGCCTCGAGCAGATAGTGCTTGCGCAGCCTCTGGTTCTTGACCCCGAGATCGGCGTGATAGGAGCGGCCTGTGCCGCCGGCGTCGGAGAAGATCAGAACGCTCTTGTCGTCATCCATAAAACTCTGGGTTTCTGCGAGATTGGCCGAGCCAGGGCGGTTTTCGACGGACAGCCGGTCGATGCCGTCGCGGCCGGTCTTCTTGACGATACGCCGGGTGCGGCCGGTCACCTCGGCGACGGTGTCGGTGCCAAAGTGGTGGAGGATCTGATCGAGCGCGCTTCCGACCGACGGCAGCGATGCAATTTTTTCCATCATCTCGTCGCGCCGGCGAACCGCCTCGCGGCACTGGACCGGGTTGCCATCTTCGTCGTGGACAGGACGCGAAAGGACGTTGCCCTCCGCGTCCGAATATTCCTCGAACAACTGAGTGGAGAAGGAATGCATCAAGTACCCGCCGACGTAATATGCCGCGTCCGCATTATGCAGAGCACGGCGGGTCAACTCTTTGATCTGCTTTTTCATTTCCTCATCTCCACTTGGCATAATCATGATGCCTCTGCTCTCAACAGCAGAAGGACACCCCTCATGGCTTCCCATCCCAACTCTCGCTCTGGCGGCGACCACCGCGCCGCCGTTCTCGACGATCGTGCTCTCGTCCATGGCTATCTGGCGCAGCACCCCAAGCTCGCGGCAGGTGCCCTGAGCGCGGCGCGACATTTCCTGAAGTGGGCAAGCGCCCATGCTATCGCCTACAAGGATCTTGATGCGGCAGCGGTTGATCGTTTCGCGCGGCATCGCTGTCGTTGCGGGCGCTATAGACCGCGCCAGCTGCGTGACCCGGTCTACATGACCGATGTCCGCCGTTTCCTCCGCTATCTGGAGAATGCCGGGATCGTGACCCTTCCGACCAGTGTCGAACGGTTGGACAAATACCTGCCAGAGTTCGCCATCCGGCTTAGAGCCGTCGGCTACAGCAAGGTGACCTATACCGGGCGACTGAGTCAGGCACAGCATTTCGCCGAATGGATCTTGCAGGCGCGTATTCCTGCAAAGGAGATCACTGACGTCACCATTGAACAGTTTGCTATCCACAATTGTCGGTGCGGTATCCGAACCAAGCGGGGCCGACGGGTAATTGGCACGGGAACCAAGGATCGCCGTCGCGGTGCTCGTCGTTTCGTCAATTTCCTGCGTGACCAAGGCGTGATCGATCCCTCTGCGCCACCCGATACTCTCGAGAGCGATCCGCGACTGGACGGTTTAGCCCAATGGCTGCGCCGCGAGCGTGGGGCGACGGAGGAGACGATCCGGCGCTATCGGCAAGAAGCCGGACGTTGGATCGATGTTCTCGGCAAGGATCCGGCGCACTACAATGCAGCGACAATCCGCTCGATCGTTCTGGATCAGGGTCCGGAACGATCGCGCTCTTCGATCCGAATGACGGTGACCGTGCTGCGCGCGTTTCTGCGCTTTACCGTCAGCCAAGGGCTTTGCGCCCCATTTCTGTTGCATGCAGTGCCGCCAGCAGTTCGACGGAAGCTATCAACCGTTCCGCGCGTGATCCCGGCGGCAACGATTGAAGATATCATTGCATCCTCTGGCACGACGACACCGGTTGATATCCGGGATCGCGCCATCCTCCTCCTGCTCGCGCGAATGGCGCTGCGGGCGGGGGATGTGTGGCAGTTGCGCCTTTCCGATATCGACTGGCGGGCCGGTCGATTACGGTTGCATGGCAAAAGTCGTCGCGGGACGATGCTACCGTTGCCCCAGGATGCAGGTGATGCACTTCTCGCCTACATCGAGGATGCGCGGCCCGCCGTCTCGACGGACCGGGTATTTCTGCGGACTCAAGCGCCGTTTACTCCGCTGCGGTCTTCGGCCGAGATCGCCGGCATCGTCGCCCGCATCCTGAAGCGTGGTGGATTTTCCCACCTGCCGACAGGATCCCATGTGTTCCGTCACTCACTGGCGTCCGCCTGGCTGCGCGACGGCGCCGATCTTGATCAGATCGGCATCGCACTCCGGCACGCCTCTCGGGACACGACGGCGATCTACGCGAAGGTGGATGTCTCGATGCTGGCAGCCGTTGCCCAGTCTTGGCCGGGAGCAGCATCATGATCCAACGCCACGTCAATCGCTATATCCAGTTGCATCGCGCCCTCGGTAAGAAGTTCGATGCGCAGGAACAGGCACTGAGCCAGTTCGCTGCACTCGCCAGCGAAAGAGCCGCCACCATCATAACAGCCGAGTTGATACTGGAATGGGTGCGTGAAGCGGCTACGCCGAACGCCGCCCGTATCCGTTTTGGCCTCGCTCGCGCCTTTGCCGAGTTTCTGCACGGTGAAGACCCACGGCATGAAGTGCCGACCGCAGGGCTGATGGGCCGCGGCAGAAGGCGGCGGCCAGCTCCGTACATTCTGATGCCGGATCAGATCGCAAGCATCATGGCGGAGGCCCTGAAGGTGCCGGGCTTGGCTCCGATCAGCCCGCTTACATATCATCATCTGTTCGGATTGCTTGCCTCGACTGGGCTCCGCATTTCGGAAGCTATTTCCCTCCGCTGCGATGATCTGACGGATGACGGCCTTATGGTTCGCAGCGGCAAGTTCGGTAAAAGCCGCCTCGTCCCGTTGCACGCTTCAACCCGGACTGCGCTTGAGCAATACCTTGCCGTCCGACGGGAGTTTGGTGGCGCAAGCGACATCTTTTTGTGCTCGGTCACGGTCATGCCCCGACCAAGACCAGAGCCCATGTGGTCTTCGTCCGGATTGTCAGACAGCTCGGGTACCGCAACCCGACAGGGCCGGATCCCCGGCTGCACGATCTGCGCCACACCTTCGCAGTGCGATCTCTGGAATCCTGCGGGAATGATCCGCAAGCTATTCTGCGACACATGCGTGCACTGAGCACTATCTCGGCCATGCCGAGGTTGCCAACACCTATTGGTATCTTGAGGCGACACCTGTCCTGTTGCGCACGATCGCTTCAGCAACCGAAGGCGCTTTCGTCGGAGGTGCGATATGACTCCGCTCGCTCCTGACCTTTCCGCGTTCCTGCAGAGCCACCTCCCAAACGAACGTGGTGCAAGCCCGCATACAATCTCGAGCTACGCGCATGCGTTCACGCTCTTGCTGCGTTTCGCCGCGGCCCGTCTCAAACGACAGCCCTCCGACCTCATGATCGAGGATCTCGATGTCGGGCTGGTGAGAGCATTTCTGCAGCATGTGGAAGAAGGGCGGGACAATACCGCCCGTTCTCGCAACGCACGGCTCTCGGCGATCAAGGCGTTTTTTCGCTTCGTCGAACATCGGCAGCCGGCCTGCCTGGAACAGGCCATGATGATCCGCGCGCTACCGGTCAAACGAACGGACACTCGGCTCATCGACTACCTGACACGGGAAGAAATCCGAGCGCTGCTTGCGGCGCCTGACATCCGCACGCGCGGCGGCCTGCGTGACCGCGCGATGCTCCATCTCGCCTATGCCGCGGGTTTGCGGGCATCTGAACTATTGGCGATGCGGATGGGAGACTTCCCTGATAGGTCGCTTTCCAGCGTCCGCGTCCTCGGCAAGGGACGGCGAGAACGTATTCTGCCACTCTGGAAAGAAACTCAGGCCGCATTGCGTGCATGGCTGGCCGTTCGCCCGTTCGGTCACGGTCCAGAACTGTTCCTGAGCCGGGACGGCAAACGCATGAGCCGCGATGGATTCGCGTACCGGCTCCAACTGCACGTCGCCAAAGCCGGTAAAACGGTGCCGTCGATTGCCGGCAAAAGCGTCACGCCGCACGTGCTTCGGCATAGCTGCGCCATGCACACGCTCCAGGCAACCGGAGACGTTCGCAAGGTGGCGCTGTGGCTCGGCCATGCCAGCATCCAGACCACCGAGATGTATCTGCGCGCCGATCCGACCGAAAAGCTCGCGCTTCTCGACGCGCATCATCCCCCGCTGATCAGGGCTGGCCGGTTCCGGGAGCCGTCGGACAAGCTGATGGCCGCTCTCGCGGCCGCAACCAACCCACGGCACCAGTAAATCTGGAACAGCCATCATGAAAACAGTGCCGGGCGGCCTCCGCCCGGCACCTATGATTATGCCAAGTGGAGATCAGGAAATGAAAAAGCAGATCAAAGAGTTGACCCGGCGTGCTCTGCATAACGCAGACGCGGCATATTACGTCTTATCCCGAGTTCGGGATAAGACGTACTCGCGCGGCGTGACGTCGACATGCAGATCCGACCATTCCTCGGTTGGGATCTCGGCAAGGCGTCGTACCATCAGCGCTTCGCCGGTCGAGACGATCTGCACGACTGCCGAATGGCCGTCGGCGAGGTCCTGCTCGATCGCGCCAATCAGCGTTGGCGTCATCATCGAGGTGATCAAATGCGAGAAAAAGCGCTGCTTGGTGCTCTCGAAGGCCGAGCGCGCCGCAGACTTGGCGTTACGGTTCAGCGTACCGGACTCATTGGTGATGTTGGTCGCCTCGAATGCGGCGGTCAGGTTGTTGTGGATGACCTCGAATGCGTCGGCATAGGCGTTGTAGATACGGATCTGTTCCTCGGTCAGCGCGTGCTCGAGCAGGTCGTATTCGACACCGTCATAGGAAAGCGAACGGGCCGCATAGAGACCGAGCGACTTGAGATCGCGGGCGAGCACTTCCATCGCCGCGACACCGCCGTCCTCGATCGCGGCGACGAATTCGGCACGGTTGGCGAATGGAAAATCCTCGCTGCCCCAGATGCCGAGACGCTGCGCATAGGCCAGGTTCTCGACCGCGGTCGCACCGGTCGCGGAGACGTAGACGACGCGCGTCGGGAAGGGTGTGCTGCAGCCGCAGACCCGCCTTGCCCTGCTGCGACGGGGCTACGTCGCCGCGCTCGCTTTTGCCGCCACCGGCGTTGGCCATGGCGTGCGCCTCGTCGAAGACGATCACACCGTCGAAATCCTTGCCGACCCAGTCGAGGATCTGAGCGATCCGGGATTTCTTGCCCTCCCGTTCCTGCGAGCGGAGCGTCGCATAGGTCGTGAACAGGATGCCCTCGGCAAGGCCGATCGGCGTGCCCTGCCGATAGCGCGAGAGCGGCTGGACGAGAAGTTTTTCCTGGCCAAGTGCAGCCCAATCGCGCTGGGCGTCTTCAAGCAATTTGTCCGACTTGGAGATCCAGATCGCACGGCGGCGGCCCTGCAGCCAGTTGTCGAGGATGATGCCGGCGACTTGCCGTCCCTTGCCGCAGCCGGTCCCGTCACCCAAAAACCATCCACGGCGGAAGCGGACAGCGTTCGCAGCGCCTTCTGGCGCGGCCGAGACGACATCGCAGGTCTCGTCAACCGTCCAGGCGCCGGTGAGATGGCCGCAATGGGCTTCACCCGCATAGACGACGCTTTCTAGCTGGGCGTCCGACAGCAGGCCTTCGTCGATGATCGCATCGGGAAGAAGCGGCCGATAGGAAGGTTTTGGTGGCGCGACGGCGGCCATTGCGGCCGACTGCACGAGCGGCGTCGGATGCGGCTTTGCGCGGGGAATGTCGATCGACTGGAGCGCGTACGGTTCGTAGATCGTGTCGGTGAGGCGGCCGCTCTGCTGCGGCATCCAGTCGCGCAGCTCATAGGCAAGTGGCACGGCCCGGGTGCTGCTCGCCATGACCGGGCGGCTGGGCACCACCCGCCGGGCGGCCGCACGGACCGGCCGGATGACTGAAGCAGCTGGCGAGGCGGCCACAGGTGCGGTTCTTGCTCCCGATCGGCCACCCATGTGCATGGCGGCACTGCGCAGGATGCCGCTGGACAATGCACCGATTGAGTCCGGAAAGCCGCCCGGTGTCCGGGGCGGCAGGGCGGAGATCCAGGAGAGCAGCGTCTCGACATCCATGGCCTTGCGCGGCGAGGCGACGAAACGCGACGGATCGGCGGCCGGCACCTTGTCGATGATCGTCAGGCGGGTCTCAGTGGTGGTTCCGTGGCGGGCGTAGACGCGGCCGTCGATCGCCGCCGTGAAGATGACCGTGCCCTGCTGCTGCAGGCGTTCGAAGGCGAGCCGCCATTTCGGGTTTTCGGGAGACAGCCCGGCGCCGGTGATGGCGACAAGACGACCGCCCGAACGCAGGCGTGCGAACGCGGAAGAGAGGTGCCGCCATGCCGCATCGGCGACATGGCCGTCGACATAGGCGCCGACGCTGAAGGGCGGATTCATCAAGACGAGGGACGGCTCAATGGCCGCGTCGAGATGGTCGTCGATATGGGCAGCGTCGTGCCGCGAGACGGGGAACCGTGCAAACAGCAGGCCGAGGAGATCGGCCCGCGTCGCGGCAAGCTCGTTGAGGGCGATCGAGGCGCGCGCCATCTCGGCATGAACGGCGAGCAGACCGGTGCCGGCCGAGGGTTCGAGAACGAGGTCGCAAGATGCGATCGCCGCGGCGTGCGCTGTCACGAAGGCGAGCGGCAAGGGCGTCGACAGCTGCTGCATGGCCTGGCTCTCGTCGGAGCGTCGCGTATGGGTGGGAAGAAGGTCGGCGATGCGCTTGATCATCGCCAACGTTGCCTGCGGCGTGGTGGACCGGGACAGGATCGCAGGGCCGAACCGGCGCAAGAACAGCACCTGGGCGACTTCGAGCGCCTCATAGGCGTCCTTCCAGATCCAGAACCCTTGCGCATCGCTGCCGCCAAAACTTGTCGTCATGGCGGTGCGCAGTGCGGCGGCGGTGACAGGCTTGCCCTGCTCGAGGATAGGCAGAAGCTGCATTGCCGCCTGGTGGATCGCCTGTGCGTTGTCGATGGCGGCGGGCGCGGGCGCGTCGAGGGGAGCGGCCGTCCGGGCGCCGGCCGATGTGGTCGTGACGATGTTCATGGAGATGTCCTTCGCGAGAGGGGAGTTGCGCCCGCCGGCACTCTCCCTGCGCCAGCCGGGCCGCACTCCTCCCGGCTCCCTCTCCCTCTGAGACCGGTTCACTAAGCGGGTTGCGTTCTGCGCAAAGCCATGACTCAATGCGCGGACAGGGATGCGGCGGCGACCTGGAGCTGTGGAGGTGATGCGACGCTTCAGAATTGGCAGTGCGGTCTACGAGGAGGCGGCGCCTGAGCTGCAGGCGGCGCTGGCGAACGCCTATGCCCGCACCGAGCGTCCGCTATGCCTGTGCCGCGAGCCGGGCTGCCCGATGTACATCGCCCGCATCGGCGCCCTTCATCTGATCAAGCGCATGCCGCTGAGCGGCGGCGGGCATGATCCATCCTGCGATTCATACGAATCGCCTTACGAGCTGTCCGGCCTGGGCGCCTTGATGGGCAGCGCGATACAGCTCGATCCGCAAAGCGGCATGGCGGCCCTCAAATTGGACTTCAGCCTGTCGAAGACAGGGAGCCGCGCAGCATCCGTGCCTGCGGGGCAAAATTCCGACAGCGTAACCGCCGATCCCAGGAGGATGTCGCTGCGTGGCCTCCTTCATTATCTCTGGCACGAGGCCGAATTGACGGTCTGGACATCCCGATGGGCCGGCAAGCGACATTGGTGGAATGTCCGCTGGCATCTGCTCGAGGCTGCCGGGCAAATGACGGTGAGGGGCGGATCGCTCGCGGATATCCTGTTCGTGCCCGAGCCGTTTCGGGCCGAGAACAAGGAAGCGATCGAACAGCGTCGCAACGCGGTTCTCGGCATGGCGCTCACGCCGAAATCCGGCCCACGAAAGCTACTGGTTCTGGTCGGCGAGGTGAAAGAGATTGTTCCTGCCCGATCCGGTCAGAAACTCGTCATCAGGCACCTGCCCGGCTTTCCCTTCATCATCGATGATGCATTACACCGCCGTTTGCAGGCACGTTTCGAGAAAGAATTGTCTCTGTGGGCAGCGGATTCAAGCTCGCATCTCATGACGATCGCGACGTTCGGACTGAACCCGGCCGGCCTCGCCATTGTCGAGGAGGTCGCGTTGATGGTGGTGTCCGAGAACTGGATTCCCTACGAGACGGTCCCGGAGAAAAGGCTTGTCGATGGGCTCGCCCGCCTTCGCGAGAAGAGCGTGAAGGGATTGCGCTTTGACCTGCAACCCGACCAGCCGATCGCCAACGCTTTGCTCCAGAACAGGGATGAGCCGATCGCGCTCTTTGTCGTTCCGGCCGGAGCAGACGAGAACTACGAAGCGTCGCTCGACGAAATGATCGCCGCACGACCGGAGATCGGCTCCTGGGTGTGGCGGGTCGGCGAAGGCGATATGCCGCCGCTACCGCCTTGAGCGTCGGCGGAATTTCCGTCGATGCTTCAGTATGCCTTAGGCCAGGCCCAGCTTCTTCTTGAGCTCGGCATTTTCCTTGCGCAGACGGTCGGCAAGTAGATTCTTAAGGCGCTTGTTTTCTTCTTCGAGTGCGACAAGATCGCGAAGATCGCCGCTGTCGGAGGAAGGTGCGGCAGCCCTCTTCCAATAATAGTAGGTCTGCTCGGATATGCCGGCCTGGCCGACCGCAATCTTGCTGGTCGCGCCGCCAGCGATCGATTTCTCGATCTGGGCAAGCTTCTGGGCGCGTTCCTTCTCGGAATATGTCTTGCGGGCGGTCTTCGCTGCCACGGGAGCTTCCGCGGCTGGGGGCGCAGGTTTCGCTCCGTTTTTGCGGACCGGCTTTACGAGCTCTGCCTTCGCTTTCTTTGCTGCCGGAACTCTCTTCTTGGATTCAGGCACTTCCACTTTGGCTGGGGCTACTGTCGTCTGAACAGTCTGAGCGTCCTGAAAATCGGCCATGAGATACTCCGCTTGTGGTTTTTCCCCTTCTTCAGCATCAAGGGGCCTTATACTGAAGTCAATGACCCGGGAATTTGGAACTGCAGCATGAGCCTGCTGCGTCATCTCCGTGGCAATTTTGGACAGGTCGAGATCGCCCCAGATCGAATGGCTTGGCTTTTGCTTGCCGCGCCTCTGTTTCACCTCCACGATGAATGGCCGGATCTGGCGCTTCATAGTCTGTTCCTGATGTGAGCATGACTTGCAAGCCAAGTCGTTTGTTCGTGTTAGCGAGTACCCGACGTATCGCTTTCGTCGTGCTTTATCGGAGAAACCCCGCAACGAGCAAGCGGTGTGTCATGGGCCTAGGGCAACCGGCTCAATAAACGGGGGCAAACATTCCTACCGAGAGAGAGCTGTCTCATACACGCCATGGCTCAGGCGTCTAGCCGGCGGAGTGCGATGACTGTGCACAATCGGGCTGGAGCGATTGCAATCCTTATATTCTTGGGAACTAATCTTCTCATGGCGGCGGATGAGCTGGACGCGCTTGTTTTCGGGATGGCGGTCGACAGCGTTCGTGCGCTTCCTGTTCCTTTCGCGGAAAAAGTCGCGGAAGTCGCCCACAGAAGCCAGGGCGTCGTGCTTTTCAATTTGCGCGTCGATGGCGACATGGAACTTCAGCGCGTTGCCGCCATCCGGTATCCAAGCAATCAGACAGGCGTTCTGGTGCTGGATAAGCAAGGCTTGTTGACCAGCCATTGCATGGTCAATGGCACTTTCTCCTGCTTTATCGCTCCGTTGGAGGACTGGAACACGCTGCCGCTCGGAACTCAGGCCAGGACGAGTATCGCCGGCCCGGCCAGCCTGTTCATCGGCGCTTTACGTAATGCCGGGTACCTCCCGCGTGGCAGGCACTGACCCCAAGTTTTGCTGAGGGCCGGATGCTTATATCGTCGGCGCAGTTGGCCATACGGTCTCGCATGTCTCAACAGCTTGAGGATGGGCCGTACGCGGGTGCATCCATTGAGCGAAAGTCGGTCACCGTGATGGAGACGCTTCACCGCCGAAGCGCGGTTCTTATAGATGCCCATCGTCGTCTTCCTTCATCAGCTCCGACGCAATCGGACTTTGGACAGGAACTCGTCGATCTCGAGATCCGACAGATCATCGAGCAGCTTGAAGACAGCACCATGCCTTCCGGCGTTAACGAGAATCGTGCGTTTGCCGCGATGTTCGGCCCACCCGGTCTCGGGGTCTGCGTTGCGGGCGGTCCCCCTGAGCTCGACAGGGATTATGTTCCAGATCGCCTCGAGCTTTTCCGCGCGGGTCATGCTGTCGCTCGCGCCGGTCTCGTGGGCGATGATGGCGGCGCGCATCTTGTCTGGCGACTGCCGATCCGTGAGATCGCAGAAGCCATGAAACCAGCGCTCGCGGCCCCAGATCCGGATCGCGAGGAATACGCTGGTGACGTTGCCGGCCTTATACTCAGAAATTCCGAACATGCCGGTGCGCATGAAGAGCGGCGGCAACAAATCGAGCATGAAATGGTATTCGGACGCGGTGATCTCGAACCACTCGGCTGAATAGGGAGTGCCGGAAAGCGGATCGATGCCGGGAGTGTCTTTGTGTCGGCTGAACAGTTGAAACATCTGCTCGCGGGTGGCAACGCCGTCGAGCACCTTCCTGAAGGGTGGATATGCGGTCATGGGGTCTCCTGAACGCAGCTCGGCCACGCGCGGCATTACCGCGCCATGGCAACTGCTTGCTGTATTGTGGCTGGCGACGGGCAGAGTCCGCGGCCGGCGCGTGCACTGGCGATGATGGGATTTGCAGGGGTTTAGGCGGCGCGTCGCTCAGAGGAACACGAAGCGTCTCGACCAACCCCGGTGATGGCACGGACGGCGGCGGCGAGCGCCGGAATGTCGTCCAGCATGCCGAGTGCGACGAAGTGGTTGGCCCCGCCGGTATAGTCCTTGCGGCCCTTGCAGGTGCGGATCAGGATGCCGTGACCTGAGGACAAACCGAATTGGCCGACCTGGATGTAGGCGCGGTCATGGTGCAGGGTTATTTCACCGGAAACGGCTATGCCCGCCTTGTTCGAGCGCAGGTCAAAGCTTCCCTGCGGCAGGGCAAGTTCGGCGGCGAGTTTCTTCAGCCGTGAACGGGCTATCGTGTGGAAACGTCTCTTCTGCTGCTCGTCGTAGGAGCAGCTTCTGTTCCAGTCGAACATGTCGATCTCCATGAAACGCAAGCGCCCGGGGTCGCGATGGCGATCCCGGGCTCGAGAGTGAGTTGGAACTGAAATGGGTCCGACGGGAGTGCCGGGCCTGGTGCGAGCGGGAGGTCGGTTATTCGGCGGCCTGGAGGTGGTCCGCCTCGTCGCCGTCGATGGTCACCGGCTCATCGGCGGACGGATCCGCATCGTCGGCGAGGAAGGCCGGCAGCTCAGCGGCACCGCCGTCGAGGGCTGCCTCGTCCGACATGTCGCCGGCGACCGCGTCGCCAGCATCGGTAGCCACTTCATCGACCTCAAGGCGCAGCGGCTCGGGCAGCCAGTTCGATCCTTCGAGAAGACGGGCGGCTTCACGGGCCATGATGTCCTTCTTCATGTGGTCGATCAGCTGCGCGGAGTCTGCGCCACGCGCTTCACGGACAGCCTGTAGAATCCGCGTCTTAGTGAGCCGCCCGAGGAACTCGACCGTAGGCGTCCAGCCGGCGTCGAGCATGTCGAACTGGAGCGAGCGGCCAAGCACGTCTGCATGCTCGAGCGCCTTCGCTCGCCTGTTCCAGGGTTCGACCACCGCATTGAGGGTCAGCGAGACGCAGTGCGCGAACAGCGCCTTGCGGCTTGCTTCATCGAGACCGAGAAGGAAGTCCCACAGGCCATCCGCCTCATTGGGCAGATCGCGATCCCACGCTTCGTGCCGCTCGGCGATCTCCTTGGCCCACGGCGTTTCGGCAAGGCCATCGACTTGGCTGAAGCTGCCGCTCTTCAGGCTAATCTCCAGGCACGTGTCCGGCGCGAAGCGATAGAAGACCTGCAGGACGAAGGCATGGAGTGCGGCGACGAAGGCGATGTCGACGTCACCGGCGAGCGCGTTGCGCAGTGCCAGCGTCCGCTGCGCGGTCAGGTCGAAGACGAGCCGATCGGGCAGTGGCTTTATGCCATCGTCCTCGCCGTCATCGCCAGAGGTGTCGTGCACCGGTTTTCCGTTGACGACAACACCATCGCCATCGTCGTCGCCATTGGTTCGGGTTCCGCCGTCGGCGCCCTGTTCCTCGCCCTCATCGAGGTCGCCGGTTTCGGTCCCCGGCTCGTCCTCGGACCGCACGAAACCGGCATCGACCTGGAGCGTACCGTTCGCGGCAAGCGTGACGAACACACCGGCGATGGCCTTCTGTGCGGGATCGTAGCTTTGAGGACGATCATCGATCGCATCGAGCTCGGAACCCAACTGGTCGAGCTTCGCCTCGATTGCTTCATCGGCATCCTCGGCCTTGGCATAGTCCGCATCCAGCTTGTCGTATTCGGCCTTCAGCGCGTCGTAGCGTTCGATCTCCTCGGCGCTGAGCTCTTGCGCCTCGGCGTAGATGCGCCGCATGCCGGAGGTGTGGCCATAGGGAAAGCTGATCGCGGCCTCGATCCATTTCCAGCCTTCGGCGCGGATCACCTCGGCATCCACCTTCAGCCTGTCGAAGACAAGCTGCTCGAGGAGTGCGGCATCCTGGAACCAGCCGCCGGAATCCTGCTCGAACAGATCGCGAAGGATGACCCCGCCCGCAGCCTCATAGGCTTTGGCACCGACATAGACGGCACGGCGATCATCGGCCCGCACCGTGGTCTCCGTCAGCAGGCGCCTGATGTAATAGGGTTCCTGCATCTCCGAGCTGGAAATCCGCTCCCAGACCTGCTCCTGGCGCGCGTGATCGTCCGAGATCGAGAAGGCCATGATCTGCTCAAGACGGATCTCGTCATTCTCGTAGAGCTCGAGAAGCTTTGGCGATACCGATGCCAGCCGCAGACGCTGTCTCACTGTGGCCGGCGACACGAAAAAGCGGGCGCCAATCTCGTCCGGATCGAGGCCCTGATCGCTGAGCGTCTTGAAGGCCCGAAACTGATCGAGCGGGTGCAAGTCGGCGCGCCGCAGGTTTTCAGCAAGAGAGTCCTCCTCGGCCGAGGTCTCCTGCCCGCGGTTGACGATGCAGGGGATTGGCTCGTTCTTAGCCAGGCGCTTTTGCTTGATGAGGATGCCGAGCGCCAGATAACGCCGCCCGCCGGCGGGCACCTCGAACGTGCCGGTCTCCTCGCCCTCACCGTCGAGCACGGGACGGACGTTCAGGCTCTGGATCAGCTTTCGCCGTCCGATGTCTTCGGCCAACTGCTCGATCGACACGCCGTCCTTGATGCGCCGAACATTTTTCTGCGACAACATTAGCTTGTCATAGGGAATATTCTCCGCGGCGTTCATCGCGATCTTCTGAATGGCGTTCTTTGCCATGGTCAGGTTCTCCATAACGGGCGGCCCGGGGCCTCTCCCCGAACCTCCAAGCCCGTCAGTGCGCCAAGCACAGCCCTCTAACTCTTTGACCAGAAAGGAGAAAAGCCGAGTTGGAAGACTAGCCACCAACATCTCCGGAGGGCGAAAAACCCTC
>NZ_JAMYQT010000026.1:0-71577 GCF_040320985.1 Mesorhizobium sp. M0571 | reverse complement strand
TGCATCGGACCCCGTTCCTGAATCTGGTAACTCTTTGTCACAAAAGAAGTTTCTCAGATTCTTGGGGCCGATGCACCCCTTACCTTGAGATATTCAGGCTAGGACCGCGGCTGAAGCCCTGCGCGCCCCACAGCGTATGTTGACCGTGACGCTCCGAAACTTGGAGAGGGATGGTTTCCTTGTCCGACACTACTTTCCGGAGGTTCCACCGCGCGTTGAGTACGAGCTTACCGACATGGGCTCGAGCCTGTTGCCAGCCTTGGAGGGCTTCACCAGCTGGATAAGGGAGCACTGGCCTCTCATCGAAGACGCACGCCGCACCTTCGATGAAGAACATCATCCTCGGGCAGCAGGGAGTTAGTTCGGAAGCCCCACGGCCCGCCAACACATCCCTCAAATCGACCTGTCCAAGCCGGCAAGGAAGGGCGAACTCCGCCAACCTAATCGCCGGCCTTGGCTGGGAACATATGCCATTGCCGATCGTCGCTGATGAACTCGTAGCGGAACAGCTTGTTCAGATCCTGCTGGAAGGACCTAGACGCGGCCTTTTATCGATGCAGGCCATTTACAAGGCCGACAGCCTTCCTGGTCGGGCCGCTCGTTGGTTGCTTGACCGCATCCGCTCCCCTGCGAACATGCGGTTGCGCGAATGGGCCGGGCTGAGAGCGTAGCGTCTACATTGAAATTTGCAGTTCGACGCAGCGCGATGAGGGCTCCGATTCCGGCCCACGAAACCCTCATGCTCGGACAGTCAAGGCCTCAGACTTGCGCCAGGCCACCATCGACGAACACCTCGCCGCCAGTCATGAAACTGCTGTCCGACGACGCTAGAAACGCGGCGACCGCTCCCGTCTCCGACGGGTCGCCCATGCGGCCGAGCACGGTCGACGCGCCCATCGCGGCAATCCCTTCCTCACCCAAGACTTCGAGCGCCAGCTCGGTCGTGGTCGGCCCGGGGACAGCACATTAATACGGATGCCCGTGCCGCGCAGATCCAGCGCCCAGCTACGGGCCAGATTGCGGATCGCGGCCTTGGTCGCGCTGTAGATACTGAACGCCGGCGTCCCCATCACCCCCGTGCTGGAGCCGGTCAGAATGATCGACGCCCCATCAGTCATCAGCGGCAGGGCTTCTGCACGGTAAAGATCGTCCCCTTCACATTGATGTCGAAGATCTGGTCGTAGTGCTTGAGCGTAATTTCGCCGAGCGATGCGAACGAGCCGGTCCCGGCGTTGGCAAACAGGATGTCGAGACTGCCGCGTTCGGCCTTCACCGTCTCGTACAGCCGGTCGAGGTCGGACAAATCGGTAACCGAGCCCTGAACGGCGCGCACCGAGGACCCTAACTGCGCCACGGCAGCGTCGAGCGTCTCCTGCCGTCGTCCGAAGATGTAGACGAACGCGCCTTCGTCGATGAACCGCTTGGCAGCCCCGAGTCCGATGCCGCTTCCGCCGCCCGTTATCACTGCCGTCTTACCTTGTAGCCTGCTCATGGTGTGCTCCTTCATTGAGGTTGCACTAAGCTGGCGGCACACCCACCTATTGACAAGTATGCACCTTTTGGTAAGTATCTAGAAATGTCATCAGATCGTTCGGAACCGACCTTGCCGCCAGCGCGCGCTGTGCCGCCGGCCCAGACCTGCACCCCGACGCTGCCCGGCTTCACCTGCGGTCTCGACGCGACGCTGCGGGTCATCGCCGGCAAGTGGAAGCCACTGATCCTGTACTTCGTCGCCCAAGACGGCCCGACCCGCTACGGCGAGCTGCGGCGAGCCGTGCGCGACGTCAGCGACAAGATGCTGATCCAGCAACTCAAAGAGTTGGAGGCCGACGGTCTTGTGAAGCGGACTGATTACAGAGAGATCCCACCGCGGGTGGACTACAGCCTCACTCCGCTGGGCAGGAGCCTTGCCGAGGCGCTGGTGCCGCTTTGCTCCTGGGGCACGGAAAACATGGCCGAGGTCACGCGCGTCTTTGCCCAGCGCGAATCCTGGACCAGGAATAAAGGGTAAGCTGACGGTTCCGAGGGCGCTCGCGGCGTCGGCTCTCCATAGGGTTTGTTTGCGCTGCCTCGAACGCCTTGCGCCAACGTCAGACCAAGCACGGCGCTCGAGGGACACCGGTGCTGTTGTCCGTCTCTAAATCAAATCTGCTCGTTCTGAAGAGGTGGTGCGGGTGGTCGGAATCGAACCGACTCCTTGCGGAACCGGATTTTGAATCCAGCCGTCTACCAATTCCACCACACCCGCATGCAACCACCACCTATTTTCGACTTCAGCTTCCACTAGCGCAGCGAAAGGTCTGTGCTGGCATGTTAGGCTGACTTGCCAAGAGCTTTCAGGCAAAATCGAATCTGCTCGCGCAAGCCCACTTCGGTATCCTCCCCGTGTTCGAGGCAGTGCTCAATCAGAATTGGGTGGAGGAACGGCGCGAACGCGGTGTGGACGGCACGCGCCGCCCCAGCGGAATCATCGACTTTGAATTCGCTCGATTCGATGCCCTCGCGGATGATGACCCCTAAAGTCGTTACCATGCGCTCGATATGCACCTTGATGATCGCCCAGTTCTCCTGCATGGCGGCGACAATCAGGTCGTGCATGCGCTTTTCCTTGACCAGCGTCATCTTCTTGTGGTGGTGAACGGCGGTCAGTAGCTGGCCGAGTTTCTCCCCGGCCGGCGCGTTCGTGTGTGCGATTGCGAGGGCGATGTCAGCTACCTCGTTCACAACTCGCCCGCAGATGGATTCTTTGATTGCGTCCCTGGAGGGGAAGAAACGGTAGACATTTGCCGTGCTCATGCCGAGTTCGGAGGCGATGTCGGCCACCGACGTCTTATGGTAGCCGATGCGGCGAAAGTGCTCTTCCGCCACCTCCAGGATGCGCGCGCGCACCTCGTCGGGATCGGTTCGCGTTCGGACCGGACGATTCATGGACATCTCCTGAGCTGATGAATCCAACCCGCCGGGCTCGCGTGTCCGATCATCGGTAGGTAAGATCGTACGGCTGGCCTTGCCTATGTGAGGCAAAGCCAGCGGGCGAGTACTTGAATCGTCTCCTCCGACAACGGAGCCCTACTCGGCCGCCATTGCTGGTTGCAATTCCGGTTCCTTCGTCGAATCCTCATGGGACTCATCCGCAGTCGGCTTGATCCGGAACCACGCTACATAGAGTGCTGGAAGGAACAGCAGGATCAGCACCGTGCCGGCCGCCGTGCCGCCGATCAGCGTGTAGGCCATCGATCCCCAGAAGACCGAGTGCGTGAGGGGGATGAAGGCCAGCACGGCGGCAAGTGCGGTCAGGATCACCGGCCTCGTGCGTTGCACCGTGGCCTCGATGACGGCGTGATAGTCGTCAAGGCCGGCAGCACGGTTCTCCTTGATCTGTTCCGTCAGGATCAGCGTATTGCGCATCAGGATGCCAGCCAGTCCTATCAGGCCCAAAATGGCGTTGAATCCGAAGGGCTGGTTGAAGGTGAGCAAAATGGGCACGACGCCGACAAGACCGAGCGGCGCCGTCAGCACGACCATCGCCATCGTCGAGAAGGATCGCACCTGCAGTATGATGACGATCAGCATGGCGGCGATCATGGCTGGGAAGACTTTACCCAGCGCGGTGTTGGCCTTGATCGCCTCCTCGATCGATCCACCCAGTTCGATGCGATAGCCGGCCGGAAGGGATGCGATCAGCGGCTGAAGGGCGGTCATGATCTGCTTGGAGACCTCCGGAGGCTGGGTTGCCTCGTTGATGTCCGAGCGGATCGTGATGACGGGTGTGCGATCGCGGCGCTTCAGGATCGGCTCTTCCAAGCGGACTTCCGAGTGACCGATCTGGTCAAGTGGAATCTGGCGGCCATCCCGGCTCATCAGCGAGAAATCCGCCAGACGCGACGGATCCAGCCGCTCGCCGCCGGCGCTGCGTGCCACGATGGGGACATTGCGAATGTCCTCGCGGACCTGCGTGACGGGGATACCGGTGAGCAGGAACTGCAGCTGCTGGCCCACCTCCGCCGGCGACAGCCCGATGAGGTTGACTCGATCCTGATCCGGGATGAAGCGTAGTACGGGCGTGCGATTTCCCCAGTCGCGGTTGGCCTGCCGCACGTCCGGAACGCCTCGCATGATATCGAGGGCTTTTTCAGAGATGGCGTATAGTTGCGCGGGATCAGGTCCCATGACCCGGAACTCGACCGGGAACGGCGTGTAGGGGCCGAACACAAGCTGCGTAACGCGGATATAGGCCTCGGGCGCAAGCCCTTGTGACACCGCCGCACGGAGTCGCTGCTTCAAAGCCTCGCGTGCCTCCGCGTCCGGTGTCAGCACGACAATCTTGGCAAAGGCAGGATCAGGCAGTTCCGGCGCCATCGCGAAGAAAAAGCGGGGAGCGCCCTGACCGACGTAGCTCGTCACGATCTTGGCCTCGGGTTGGTCGCCAAGCCAGTGCTCCAGCTTCTCCACCGTGGCGGTCGTCGTCTCGATGCTGGTGCCTTCCGGCAGGCGAACCTCGATCAGCACTTCGGGGCGGTCGGATGTCGGGAAGAACTGCTGCTTGAGCGCGCCCATGCCGACAACCGAAAGCGCGAAAACGATGCCGACGACACCGCAGGTTACGAACTTGTGGCGCACTGCAAAGGTGATGAGCCGGCGAAGGCGCCGGTAGTTCGGTGTGTCGTATATGGCGTGGACGCCGCCTTCGACCGCTTTGATCGCGGGCAGCATCTTGACGCCTAGATACGGCGTGAAGACCACAGCGACGATCCAGGAGACGATGAGGGCGAAGCCTACGACCCAGAAGATGTTGCCGGCGTATTCGCCGGCCGTCGAACGCGCGAAGCCCACCGGCAGGAAGCCGGCGATCGTCACGAGCGTGCCTGACAGCATCGGCGCCGCGGTATGGCTCCACGCATAGGCCGCCGCCTTGATGCGGTCCATGCCCTCTTCCATCTTCACCACCATCACCTCGATGGCGATGATGGCGTCGTCCACGAGAAGGCCGAGCGCCAGGATGAGGGCGCCGAGCGTGATGCGGTCGAAGAACCGGCCGGTTTCCAGCATGATGAGGAACACCACGGCGAGCGTCAGGGGGACGGCGGCAGCCACGACGATGCCGACGCGCCACCCGAGGCTGAGCAAGCTCACCAGGAGCACCACACCGAGCGCCATAGCGAATTTGAGCATGAACTCGTTGACCGACGAGTCGATGTTCACGGCTTGGTCGCTGACCTTGGCCAGCGTCATCCCGAGCGGCAGCGTCTGTGCGATAGAAGCGGACCTCTCCTCCAGCGCCTTGCCGAGTTCAAGACCATTCCAGCCCTCCTGCATCACCGCCCCGAGCATGATGGTCGGCTCGCCCTGATGCCGGATGACGTAGGTGGGGGGATCCTCGTAGCCGCGGCGGACCTCGGCGATGTCGGAGAGCTTCAGCGTCCGTCCCGCGGCGACGATCGGCGTGTCGGCGATCGCCTGGACACTGTCATAGGCGCCGTCGACCCGGATGAAGACCTGCGGCCCCTGAGTGTCGATCGAGCCGGCCGGTGTGACGGTGTTCTGCCGTTGCAAGGCGGCAACGATATCCTGGGCCGACACACCGAGGGTGGCCAGTTTGGCGTAGGAAAACTCGACGAATATCTGTTCGGGACGTTCGCCGAGGATGTTGATCTTCTTGACGCCGGGCACGTGCAGGAGGTCCTGGCGAATGGTCTCGGCTTGCCTGGCGAGTTCCCGCATCGGCATGCCTTGAGCCTTCAACGCATAAAGGGCGAAACTGACGTCCGAATATTCGTCGTTGACGAAGGGACCGAGCACGCCGGGCGGCAGGTTGCGGGCTTCATCCCCGAGCTTCTTGCGGGCCTGGTAGAACTCCTCCTGCACGCTGGATGGCGGTGTGCTGTCCTTCAGCGTAACCGTCAAATACGCATAGCCTGGTCGTGTCGTCGTCTCGACCCGGTCATACCAGGTCAGCTCCTGAAGCCGCTTCTCCAGCGGTTCGGCGACGAGGTCCTGCATCTCGCGCGCCGTCGCGCCCGGCCATACGGTCGTGACCGTGAGGGTCTTGATCGTGAAGGAAGGATCCTCAGCCCGCCCAAGCATGAGGAAGGCGTAGGCGCCGGCCGCGACCAGCAGGATGATGAAGAAAAGGGTGACGGCCCGTTCGCGAACGGCGATCGCGGAAAAATTGAGGTTCATCGTCAGTTGCTCCCGCTCTCGGAAGCAGTCCTGACGCGGGCCCCCTCCTTCAGGAGATGAGCGCCGAGCGAAACAATCGATTGATCCGAACTCAGTCCGGAGACCACGGCGGTTTCGCTGGTCACACGAACAAGGTTGACGGGCCGAAAGTGTACGGTCGAGGTAGCTCGATCCAGGGCCCAGACGCCGGTCTTGCTGCCGTCATCGAGCACGGCTCCCAGCGGGACCTGGACTTCCGGCTGGCTGGCCTGGCTTGCAATCCGGATGGTGACGGTCGCGCCAAGCGGTGCTGCCGCGGCCTCGCCGTCGAGCACGTAGCGGGCCTCGTAGGTACGGGTCTGGGGATCGGCGGCATCCGACAACTGCCGCAGATGCGCTGTATAGCGTCCAGCGGCGCCGTACACGCCGGCCTCGGCCGCCGAGCCAATCGCCGGCCGGATCGTTTCGGGAAGCGCGACCACAGCTTCACGGGGGCCGGCCTGGGCGATCCGAACCACTGTCTGGCCGGCGGAAACGACCTGTCCCGGCTCGCCGAGCGTTTCGACCACCGTCCCATCCGCGTCCGCCACCAGGACGGAATAGGCCGCTTCGTTCTCCGCGACTTTCGCTTCCGCTTCTGCGGCGGCGAGCTGTGCGGTCGCGGTATCCAGCGCGGCCTTCGCCTGCTCGTAGCGCTGCGGGGTTGCTGCCAATTCCTTCTTGACCAGAACGGCATAGCGCTTTTCGTCCGCGCTCGCCTGAACCAGCACAGCGCGTGCCGCGGCGACCGCGTTGCGCTTGGCGGTGAGCGCAAGGGCCAGATCGGTCTCATCGATCCTCAGCAGCGGTTGACCCGCCTTGACCCGTTCACCGACATTCACCAGACGCTGAACGATCTTGCCGGGTACGCGAAAACCAAGATTGCTCTGCACCCGCGCGGCAATTGTGCCCGTGAAGCCGCGTTCGGATCCGGCCACCGGCACTGCTGTCACCAATCTGACGATCGGTGCTTCCTGCCTCGGGTCGCCCGCGGCGGATGCCGCCTGCGTGCGAATGGGAAGTGTGGCAAACGCGCCCACCCCTAACCCCGCGACCAGGATGCCCCCCAGCCCAATGACAAGTCGCTTTTTCATGCCCATCGCCTCATGTCGAAATAGATTGCGTTCGTACGCTATACATGCTATTGATTACGAACGCAATCTAAAAAGGAGATCGATGATGCGAGTTAGTCGCAGCCAGGCCGAGCAAAACCGGCAAAACGTGATCGATGTGGCAAGTCGCCTTTTTCGCGAGCACGGCTTCGATGGCATCGGCCTCAAGGATCTGATGAAGGGTGCCGGGCTGACCCAAGGCGCTTTCTACAAGCAGTTCGCATCCAAGGAGGACTTGGCTGCACAGGCATCTAGCCGGGCGATGGAACATGCGACCCGCAGATGGTTGGCTGCCATCGCGGCGAAACCTGAGGATCCGCTTGGCGCGGTGATCGACTTCTATCTCAGCAGGGGACATCGCGAAGAGAGGATGGAGGGCTGCCCGGTCGTGGCGCTCGGCTCGGATGCCGCCAGACAGGGCAATAAGGTGAAGGCGTCATTCGAAGCGGGGATCGGAGAATACCTCGGGATGCTTGGCCCCTGGATTGGCGAGGCCGACGTCGATGCGCCCAGCGGCAAGGCCATGGCCATTCTTTCGACGATGGTCGGTGCGGTGCTCCTCTCGCGGGCGGTCAACGACCCCGACCTCGCGCAGGCTTTTCTGGATGCCGCGACCGATCAGGTTCGCAAAGCAGTTGCGGCTTGAACGGCGTGGCCAGCGCGATCGACGCATCCATGCGATAGGACAACAGATGCGACGGATTGTTGTTACAGGCATGGGCGCGGTCACCCCGCTTGCCGCCAATGTCGAAGCGTCCTGGTCGCGTCTGCTGGCCGGTCGTTCGGGGCTTCGGAAGCTTCCGGATGATATGGTGGGCGAACTGCCGGCGAAGATCGGCGGCGTGGTGCCGTCCATGGAAGAAGACCCCGAGGCTGGGTTTGATCCCGACACAATCCTGGCTCCGAAGGAACAGCGCAGGGCAGACCGCTTCATTCTCTTCGCACTGGCGGCGGCAGAAGAGGCGCTGTCCCAGGCGGGTTGGAAGCCAGTCTCGGACGATGACAGGGCTCGCACCGCGACGATCATCGCTTCGGGTGTCGGAGGATTTCCCGCCATAACCGAAGCTGTGAGAACCGTCGACCAGCGCGGTGTTCGGCGTCTCTCGCCGTTCACCGTGCCATCGTTCCTGGTGAACATGGCAGCGGGGCAAATTTCGATCCGATATGGTTTTAAAGGCCCGCTTGGCGCTCCGGTGACAGCGTGCGCAGCCGGCATTCAGGCGATCGGCGATGCGGCGCGTCTTATCCGCGCCAATGAAGCCGACATCGCCGTGTGCGGCGGAACCGAAGCCTGCATGAATGCGGTCAGTCTCGGCGGTTTTGCAGCAGCACGCTCTCTCTCGACATCCTTCAATCACCGTCCTGACCAGGCCTCCCGTCCATTCGACATGCTGCGTGACGGCTTCATCGTGGGCGAAGGAGCCGGAATCCTGGTCGTCGAGGCATTAAGCCACGCTCTTGCGCGCGGCGCCAAACCACTTGCCGAGCTTGTCGGCTATGGCACGACGGCGGACGCTTATCACATCACGTCCGGTCCCGAGGATGGCGACGGTGCGCGCCGAGCCATGGAGATCGCGATCACCCAAGCCGGCATTTCGGCACGGGAAATCCGCCATCTCAATGCGCACGCCACCTCCACGCCGGTCGGTGATGCGGGGGAAATCGAGGCGATCAAAAGGGTCTTTGGCGCGGATTTCAGCATAGCTGTCAGCGGAACGAAGGCGGCGACCGGACATCTGCTGGGAGCCGCCGGCGGGCTTGCAGCCATCTTCACGATCCTCGCGCTCAGGGATCAGGTTGCGCCGCCGACGCTCAATCTGACCGCTCCCGATCCGGCCGGCGACGGGATCGATTTCGTCGCAAACCAGGCCCGGCCAATGGAGATGGACCACGCGATCTGCAATGGCTTCGGTTTTGGAGGGGTCAACGCCAGTGCGTTGTTCCAGCGCTGGACGGGATGATCCGACCGGCGCGAGCACCGGAGCGGCCGGTGATTGAAACTTTACCGCTGACCCCTTGGCAATCCGGCCGCTTGCGATCGCGGCCCTATTCCCTGCCGGAAACGGAAGTTTCCGAGATTCGTATGTTCCGCGCATCCCCGGCAAGACTGGTGGGTGTGAATCTTATGGAGATTCGCGATGACTGCCATCCCCAACATCATTGAGCTGAAGCCAAGGATCACCGTGATCGGCGTGGGCGGAGGCGGTGGAAACGCCGTCAACAACATGATCCTCCAGAATCTCGAGGGCGCGGAATTCGTCGTTGCGAACACCGATGCCCAGGCGCTTGCCATGTCGAAGGCATCGCGCCTGATCCAGTTGGGCGCCAACGCGACAGCGGGGTTGGGAGCCGGCTCCCTCCCCGAACTCGGGCAGGCGGCCGCCGAGGAATCGATCGATGAGATCATGGACCATCTCGCCGGCACCCATATGTGTTTCGTGACGGCGGGCATGGGAGGCGGAACCGGAACCGGGGCAGCACCCGTCATTGCCCACGCCGTACGTCGGGCCGGCATTCTCACCGTGGGCGTCGTCACCAAGCCGTTCGTCTTCGAGGGCAGGCACCTCGAAGGCGACCGAGTTGGGTGCCGCCGTCGGGTTCGATAACGAAAAGGCCGGGCGCACGGCGGCACGCTACCTGCTTGACCTCGGCCACTCCCAATTCGGCATGATCGCGGGCATCACCAAGGACAACGATCGCGCGGCGGGTCGCCGGGACGGCTTTCTGCACGAACTCGAACGGTCAGGCATTGATCGCGCCATGGTTCCGATTGTGGAGGGGGCCTACAGGCTCGATGACGGCCGGACGTCCATGCAGCGACTGATGGAAGAAGACCGAAGGCCGACCGCGGTGTTTTGCGGCAGCGATATCCTGGCAGCCGGCGCCATCAAATACTGCCACGCAGCCGGAATCGCCGTCCCCGGGGAGATCTCGATCGTTGGCTTCGACAATCTTGAAATTGCTGAGCTCACCTCACCTGAATTGACCACGTTGGAAGTGCCGGCACGCGACATGGGCCGAATCGCTGCCGACTACATCCTGGCATCACCATCGCAGCGGCTGCATTTGAGGCAACGCGAGCTGGCCATCAGGTTGATCATCAGGGAAAGCACAGCTCCAGTGAGGCGTTAGGCACTTCGACATCCTAGGAAAACGCGTAAGAGCCCTCCGTTGCCGAAACCTAGTCTAAGTGTCCGCTTCCAGGTGGCGAACAGCCTCACTTAATGGCTGCAATGCGGCGCTTTGCTGCCATTCGCGACGCGGACAATAAGGTCGCCGATGGCTCATCAACGTGAATACGAGACGATCCGGTCAGCGTAGCCGGGAACATCGCAGCTGCGCCACAAATGCTTGAGGCGCTAGTCCGGGCTTTCCCCCTACCGACGATCATGGGGCAGCAGCACCGCAGGCTGGTGGGTGGTTAATGCCGCGTCGTGCATCTGCTTCGTCGACGAATGCCTTTTGTACGCCATTGGCGCCGCGAGCAGTTGCGGACGCGGCTCCTATTCTGCACCTAGGCGGCTTTGCGAGACTTCCAGGGATGAAGGTCTGATTCATTAAAGCATTGATTTTCTTATTCGTTTTTGGTTTTGCGACACTCCGTCGCATGGTAGACAAACCCCTTTTTGAGTCGAGCGCGTCTACCAATTCCGCCATAGGGGCTCAGGCCAGGCGGCCTGGATGGGCGCGGACTATACGGTTGGAGGCCTGTTCGTCAACTGGCCAATTCCCGCGACCCTATCTCGCCCAAGTCCAGCCTTTCGATTTCGTGAAGCAGCTGCCATTGTGCAGCGCGGAAAATCTTTCTAGACAGGCGGCGCATGTCATTTGGAGCGCACCTTGTCCGAAGAGGTTGATGCGGGCGCTTCCAAGTCTTTGTTTGTGCATGTCGTACCCAAAACCGCGACCGGTTTGGGCGTGCATTAGGAGTGCCGATGCTTCGCGGACTTTACGACTGGACCTTGTCGCTGGCGGCAAGCAAATCCGCCGAATGGTGGCTGGCCTTCATCGCTTTCGTCGAGAGCTCGGTGTTCCTGGTGCCGGCCGACGTGCTCTATCTGCCGATGGCGCTGTCGCGGCCGGATCGCGCCTATCGTTACGCGCTGATCGCCACCGTCGCCTCCGTGCTGGGCGGCATCGCCGGCTGGTTCATCGGCCATTACGCCTATGATGCGGTGGCGCGGCCGATCCTCGAATTTTATGGCAAGTATGACGAGTTCGAGGCGATGCGCGTCTCGTCGGGCACCGGCTTCATCATCCTGATGCTGGTCACCTCCGGCCTCGCCCATCTGCCGCCGATCAAGGTGGTGACGATCCTGTCCGGCGTCATCGGCGTTCCTTTGCTGCTGTTCATCGTGCTGGCAATCGTTGCGCGCGGCGCCCGCTTCCTGTTTCTCGCCTGGCTCTTGCGCCGCTATGGCGAGCCGATCCGCCACTTCATCGAAAAGCGCCTTGGCCAGATTGCGGGCGCCGCCGCCGCTGCCCTGATTTTGCTCTATATCGTCGTCAAATACGCCGTCTGAACGGCATCGAACCGAATGGACTGAGTCCGATGACAGCGACCGTGAATGCCGATACCGGACGCCAGCGGCTGCGCACCGCCCTGTTTCTCGCTGTCGCCATGGCCACCACGGTCGGCTCGGCGCTGGCCTTCCAGTATCTCGGCGGCTACATCCCCTGCAAGCTCTGCCTCGAGCAGCGCACGCCTTACTACGTCGGCGTGCCCTTGATGCTGCTGGCGGTGCTTGCGCCGGCTCTTCACGCGCCAGCCTGGGTAAGCCGTGGCCTGCTGGCTATTGGCGGCCTGCTGATGCTCTACGGCGTCTATCTCGGCGTTTATCACTCCGGCGTCGAATGGGCGTGGTGGCCAGGCCCGACCGATTGCACCGCAGCCGCCGGGCCGGTGGACACCGGCGGCAAGGGCGTGCTCGATGCGCTCGACAAATTCGTCCCGCCCTCCTGCGACAAGGCGGCGCTCCGCATCCTCGGCCTGTCGCTGGCCGGCTGGAACGCCATCGCCAGCTTTGTCCTGGCAGTCGTAGCCTTCCGCAGCGCCTTCGCCCGCGACTGATTTAGCGCGACACGAGATCATCCAAGAATTCGGCAGGCTGAGTCGGGTGGAGTGATTGTCGAGAACCGAAGCGGAGCGGACATTGGTCCGTGAGCATCGGAAGCGCAGAAAATCGCTTCAGACGGCCAGCCTCCCGAATTATCGGATGATCTCACGGCTCGAGTTCGACATCCCAGTACAGATAATCCATCCAGCTTTCGTGTAGATGGTTGGGCGGGAACAGGCGGCCGTTATTGTGCAGATCATGCACCGTCGGCTGGTACGGCTTCTGCAGCGGCCACATCTTGGCGTGCGCCGGCATCATGCCGCCCTTCCTCAGATTGCAGGGCGAGCAGGCAGCGACGACATTCTCCCAGGTCGTGGCGCCGCCGCGATGGCGCGGGATGACGTGGTCGAAGGTCAGATCGTCCGGCGTACCGCAATATTGGCACTGGAAACGGTCGCGCAGGAAGACGTTGAAGCGGGTAAACGCCGGATGCCTGGACGGCTTCACATAGGCCTTCAGGCTGACGACGCTCGGCAGCTTCATCGAGAAGGTCGGCGAAGAGACGGCGTGTTCGTATTCGGCGACGATGTTCACCCTCTCGAGGAACACCGCCTTGATGGCGTCCTGCCAGGACCAGAGCGACAAGGGGTAATAGCTGAGCGGACGGTAATCCGCATTCAGCACCAGCGCTGGAAGCCCATCCGGAGATACGGCAACCGTCACGTCGTTGACCTCCTTCACCCTCGAACCGGTCGACGCGGATACTGTAAGCCCGACATGACAGGGATGTGAAGCGGATTGTCGATCATCCCGGCCCTCAAAAACGCATGATTTCAATGCTTTTTTGCGGATTCAAGCCGGAGGCGCGGCGTCCCGGCCCTTCAATTCGCGATAATAAGCCCAGAAAAGCCGCGATGCGACACCGCGCCACGGGCTCCATGATTCGGCAAGCCGGATCAGCATTTTCTCCGGCGGACGCGGGTCGATGCCGAGTGCATGGCCGACCGCGCTCTGCAATGCAACGTCGCGCGCCGGAAAGATATCTGGGTGTCCGGCGGCAAACAAAAGGTAGACTTCAGCCGTCCACGAGCCGATGCCCGGCACCTTGGTCATGGCCGCGATCGCCTCGCTTGCATCGAGCCGGCACAGGTGATCGAGGTCGAGTCCCTCGGCCACCGCCCGGGCGACGGCAACCAGGCCGCGCTGCTTGGGCCGCGACAGCCCGGCCTCGCGAAAGATCGCCTCGTCGGCGGCAAGTATCGCCTGCGGCGTCAGCGGATCGAGCAGTCTCGCCAGCCGGCCGAAGATGGCATCGGCGCTCGCGCGGGACACTTGTTGTGAAACGACGATCGAGGCAAAGCTCCTGAACCCCGGCTCCGACAGCCTGAGCGGCACCTCGCCGGCCATGCCGCGCACTTTTTCCAGGCGTGGGTCGAGCAAGCATAGCCTATCCAGCCCTTGCGCAATGTCGTCGAGGCTGGCGATGCGTTGCATGTCTGCTTGTTCCAAAATCAAAAGTGCCGCACGCTTCGTCACGTGTCCCTCTGGACGCACGACGCCGCCGGCGCAAAGTAGCAATTGGCGAAAGCGCCGCACAACCCGTTTGCCGCCGGACAATGACACTGCTGACATTCCGCTTCGCGCCGAGCCCGAACGGCGAACTGCATCTCGGCCATGCCTATTCGGCGCTGCTCAATCAGAAATTGGCAAAGGCGGCGGGCGGACGCCTGCTGCTGCGCATCGAGGACATCGACACGACGCGCTGCACGCCGGAATTCGAGGCGGGCATTTTTCGCGACCTGAAATGGCTGGGGCTTGGCTGGGAGGAACCGGTGCGCCGCCAGTCCGAGCATTTTGCCGAATATCGGGCTATGCTAGAGCGGCTGATCGAAGCGGAGCTTGTCTATCCGGCCTTCATGAGCAGAAGTGAGATCCGCGCCTTCATCGCCGACAGCGAAAAGCGCGGCCGCGACTGGCCTCGCGACCCGGACGGCGTGCCGCTCTATCCCGCCGCCGACAAGGCGCTGCCGGCGAGCGAACGCAAACGGCGCATCGCCGAAAATGTGCCATTTGCCTGGCGGCTGGACGTCGATGCTGCAATAGCGCGCGCCGGCAAGGACCTGTCATGGGCCGAATACACGGACGAGACGCTCTCCGCGACGCGTCGTGTCGAAGCCCATCCGCAGGATTGGGGCGACGTGGTCGTGGCGCGCCGCGAAATCCCGACCAGCTATCACCTCGCCGTCACCATGGACGACGCGCTGCAGGGCGTCAGCCATGTCGTGCGCGGCCAGGATCTTTATTCCGCGACCAGCGTGCAGCGGCTGCTTCAGCAGCTGCTTGGCCTGCCGCAGCCGGCCTATTTTCACCATCGCCTGATCCTCGGCCCGGACGGACGAAAACTGTCGAAGAGTCTTGGCGATACCGGCCTTGCCGCCCAGCGTAAGGCGGGCGCATCGCCGGACGATGTGAGGCGGCTGGTCGGTCTCTAGCGGCGCCACCGGCATTCCTTGAATGGAAATGAGCCTAATGGATCAACGGTTTGGTTTTGCCTTCCGCTCGGAACGGCATTAGAGCAAGCGCGACAGTCAGTCCTCACCGACGCGTGGCCTCCGGAAAAATGCACAGCCTCAAGCGGTTCATCCCCGCCTCTTTCGTCGTCCTGTGGGCGACCGGCTTCATCGGCGCGCGCTATGCCATGCCGTGGGCGGAGCCCTTTACTTTCCTGGCCGCGCGCTTTGTCCTGGCCGCAATCCTGCTTGTCGCTTTGATGGCCGCACTTGGTTCGAGCCGCGCCACCCGCGACGAGGCGCTGCACGCGACCGGCGCCGGCATCCTGATGCATGGGGTCTATCTCGGCGGCGTGTTCTGGGCCATCCACCGGGGCATGCCCGCTGGGCTTTCAGCCCTGATCGTCGGCCTGCAGCCGCTGATCACGGCAGTGCTCGCCGGCCGGCTTCTGGGCGAGGCCATCCTGCCGCGCCACTGGGCCGGTCTCGGCCTCGGGTTGATCGGCGTGGTAATCGTGCTCTGGCCGAAGCTCGGCGCGCTCGGCGGCGGGGTGACGACCGAAACACTGGGGGCCTCGCTGGTCTCCGTACTCGGCATGAGTGCGGGCACGATCTGGCAGAAGCGTTTCGCCTCCGGCGGCGATCTGGTGGCTGCCACGTTCTGGCAATATGTCGGCGGCGCATCAGTGATGGCGCTGGCCTCGCTCGCCTTCGAGACCCGAACGGTCATCGTCAACGGCGAACTGATCTTCGCCATGGCCTGGCTCGTGCTGGTGCTATCGATCGGCGCCATCTTCCTGTTGATGGTGATGATCCGCGACGGCGAGATGTCGAAGGTCGCCTCGCTGTTTTACCTCGTGCCGGCCGTCACCGCGGTCATCGCCTGGGCATTGTTCGGTGAGCAGTTGAGCCCGCTCCAGATCGCCGGCATGGCGATCGCGACGCTCGGCGTCGGGCTGGCGACGGCTCAGCCGCCGACGCGGGCACGCGCCTCTAAATAGCGGCTGATCGCGGCGTTGAGCTCGCCACCGAGGATGAAGATCGCCGAGACGATATAGAGGAATACGACGGCGATCATAATCGAGGCGAGGCCGGCATAGGTCGTCACATAGGACGAGAAATGATCGAGATAGGCGGCGAAGATGGTCGATCCGATGAGCCAGCCGACCAACGTGAAGATGATGCCCGGCACGATCGAGACGAAGCGGCGCTTGCCGGCCGGCAACCAGAAATGCACGGCGAACAGACCGCCGATGATGACGACCGAGGCGATGACGTAACGCCACAGCGTGATCGTGCCCATGTAGGGCTTTATCCATTCGAAATGCGACTCGGCCAGCCGTGCCAGCAACGGCGCGAAGACCAGCAGCACGCTGATCGCCAAAAACCCGGCCGTCGCGATCAGCACGAAGATGATGCTCTGCACCCGCCGGTAGATGATGCCGCGCGTTTCCGAGACACGATAGGCGCGGTTGAGCGAAGTGCGCAGCGCCTCGATGCCGTTCGAGGCGAAGTATCCGGCAAGCACGATACCGTAGGTCAACAGGTCGCTGCGCCGGACGGTAAGCACGTTGAGCACTTCGCGCGCGATCGGTTTGGCGATCTGCTCGGGCCATGTGTCGAACACAAGGTGCACGGCGGTGTCGGCGAAAGCCTGCGCGCCGAAAAAACTCGCCAGCGTCGTGGCGAAGATCAGGAAAGGAAAAAGCGCCATCAGCGCGGTGATCGCCAGATGGCTGGCCATTGCCCAGCCGTCGTCGGTGTTGAAATGGCCGAGCGCGTCGTAGAGCACGCGTTTGAGGGCTACGATCTTCCGCAACAAGAACCGCGTTCCCTTCGATTGTCCCGACGTCGCGAATATGGGAAGGGTTTGCGGCAAATGACAACCCTAGGTCAAACCACCATTCCTCCCGGAGAAGAGTTGCGCACCATCATTGTCACCGGTGCCTCTTCCGGAATAGGCGCCTATTGCGCCCATGCTCTTAAGAAGGAAGGCTGGCGGGTGTTCGCAACGGCCCGAAAGCCTGAAGATATCGCCGCGCTCGACGCCGACGGCATCGAGGCCTTTTATCTGGACTACACCGAGCCCGGATCGATCGAGGCGCTGGTGGCGTCGGTGCTGGAGCGGACCGGCGGCCGGCTCGATGCCCTCTTCAACAACGGCGCCTACGGGCAGCCCGGCGCCGTCGAGGACCTGCCGGTCGAGGCGTTGCGGCAGCAGTTCGAGGCCAATGTCTTTGGCTGGCATGATCTCACTCGCCGTGTCGTACCGGTGATGCGCCGCCAGGGCCATGGCCGCCTCGTTCATTGCTCGTCGATCCTCGGTCTCGCGCCGCTGCCTTTCCGCGGCGCCTACTCGGCATCGAAGCACGCTCTCGAAGGGCTGATGCTGTCCCTCTATCAGGAACTCCGGGGTAGCGGCATCCATGTTTCACTGATCGAGCCGGGGCCGGTGAAATCGAAGATCGCCAGCAACAGCCTCGCATGGTTCTTGGCGAACATCGATCACGCGAAGTCAGTCCATCGCCTAGCCTATGACGCACAATTGGAACGGCTGCGGGCCGGCGGCAGCGCATCGCGGCTGAAGCCCGGGCCGGAGGTGGTTCACGCTGCCTTGCGCCATGCGCTTCTGTCGCGGCGCCCGCGACCGCATTATGTGGTAACGGTGCCGGCCAGGATCGGCGTAATCCTCAAACGCATCCTGCCGGCAGCGATGCTCTACCGCCTGCTCGCCAAACGCGCCTGAACGCAATTCAACTGGAACACACCATGGCAACCGTCTTCAACATCCTCGCCGTTCTCGTCATGGTCGCCGTGGTGATCGTGCTGATCCGCGGCCTCATCAACATGATGCGCGGCGGCTCCAGCATGACCTCTAACAAGCTGATGCAGACGCGCGTGCTGTTGCAGTTCGTGGCTTTGGTGCTGATCATGCTGGCGGTGTATTTCACCCGTAAGTGACGCAGCAGCCAGCAGCCGGGAGGTAACCCGTGGTCAAGCTCAACAAGATCTACACCCGCACCGGCGACGATGGCACCACCGGCCTTGGCTCCGGCGAGCGGCGGCTTAAATCCGACCTTCGCATCGACGCCTACGGCACCGTCGACGAGGCCAATGCCTGCATCGGCATGGCCCGTATCCATACAGCGGCAGTACATCCGTCGATCGATGCGATGCTCAGCCGCATCCAGAACGACCTTTTCGATCTCGGTGCCGATCTGGCAGTCCCCGACAATGGCAAGCCGCTCGACTACGAGCCGCTGCGCATCGTCGCCTCGCAGACCGACCGCATCGAACAGGACATCGACCTCCTCAACAAGAATCTGCAGCCGCTCAAATCCTTCGTGCTCAATGGCGGCACGCCGGCCGCCGCCGCCCTTCACCTCGCCCGCACGGTGGCTCGCCGCGCCGAGCGCATCATGGTGGCGCTGTCGCAAGACCCAAACGAGCCCGTCAACCGCGAGGCAATAAGGTACATCAACCGGGTCTCGGACTTTCTGTTCGTCGCCGCACGCGCGGTCAATGACAACGGAAACGCCGACGTGCTATGGGTTCCCGGCAAGAACCGCTGAATCCGCCGGAAGCGGGAGAGGCCCGATGTTTATCCCGCTTTACGACACCAACCGGCTGCGGCACATCAAGCTGCAATATGTGACGATCGGCCTGATCGCCCTCAATGTGTTGATCTACTTTGTCACCACACTTGGCGGTGAGGATTTCTCCAACGCCGCGGTGCTGGGCCTCGGCTTCATCCCGTCGGTTGTGCATGACAGCGCCGAACTCGCTCCGCAATTTGTCGTCATTCCGGAGAGCCTGAGCTACCTGACCTATTCTTTCCTGCACGCGGATATCTTCCACCTCGGCGGCAACATGCTGTTCCTGTGGGTGTTCGGCGACAATGTCGAGGATGCACTCGGCCACATCCGCTACCTCATCTTCTACCTGCTTTGCGCCATCGCCGGTGCTTTCTTCCAGGGTCTGGTGGCCTGGGATTCGCAAGTGCCGCTGATCGGCGCGTCGGGTGCCATCGCCGGTGTGGTCGTCGCCTATCTGATCCTTTATCCGCGGGTAAAGGTATGGGTGCTGGCCTTCGCCCGCATCCCGTTGCGCATTCCAGCCTTCATCCCGCTCATCCTGTGGATATTGTTCCAGATCTTCATGTTCGCCCAGGGTGGCGAGGATCAGGTTTCCTGGGCCTGCCATATTGGCGGCATCATCGCCGGAGCCGTGCTGGTGCTTGTCTTGCGCAGCCGTGGCGTACCGCTACTCGCCGGCGCCGACGAGGAGCCGGCCGTGGTCGCCGGTCCGGCGCCCGTTGCCGTGGAGCCGCCGGCAAGCGATCTGCCGCCCGCGCAGCCGGCGCCGCGCTGGGGCCGGGGAAGCGTTTCCGGTCTAGACTGAACCGATTTGAGTGCTTCGCCGAGGATCCGAGTGCGCCCTGGATATTGACGCGCGGGGTCGCCGCAACTACGGAAGCGCCACCCTACTGGCGTGGCGAAGACCAGAATTCCGTCCGGAATGTCGGCTTTCGACAACTCTGAAGAGGTGCATGCTGCTATAGCGCGCCCGACGAGCGTGAAGAGACTATCGTGAAAGAGGTGACAGGCAAATGAAGATCCTTGTGCCCGTGAAGCGGGTTGTGGATGCGAACGTCAAGGTCCGGGTGAAGGCGGATGGTTCGGCGGTGGAACTCGCCAACGTCAAGATGGCGATGAACCCGTTCGACGAGATCGCGGTGGAAGAGGCGATCCGGCTGAAGGAAGCTGGCAAGGCGGAAGAGATCATCGTCGTGTCGGTCGGGCCGCAGCAGGCACAGGAAACCTTGCGCACGGCGCTCGCCATGGGCGCCGACCGCGCCATCCTGGTCAAGACCGACGAGCAGACTGAGCCGCTCGGTGTCGCCAAGGTGCTGAAGGGCGTGGTCGAGGCAGAACAGCCCGGTCTCGTCATTCTCGGCAAGCAGGCGATCGACGACGATTCCAACCAGACCGGCCAGATGCTGGCGGCGCTTCTGGGCTGGGCGCAGGGCACCTTCGCCTCCAAGATCGTGCTCGACGGTGACAAGGCCAAGGTGACGCGCGAGGTCGATGGCGGCCTGCAGACGCTGGAACTGAAGATGCCGGCAATCGTCACGGCGGATCTGCGGCTGAACCAGCCACGCTACGCCTCGCTGCCCAACATCATGAAGGCCAAGAAGAAGCCGCTCGACGAGAAGACCCCGGCCGACTACGGCGCCGACGTCAAGCCGCGGCTGAAGGTGATCAAGACCGAGGAGCCGGGCGGCCGTAAGGCGGGCGTCAAGGTCAAGAGCGTGGCCGAACTCATCGACAAGCTCAAGAATGAAGCCGGCGTGCTGTAAGCAATCGGAAACGGAGACAAGAACATGGCTATTCTTCTGATTGCCGAACACGACAACGCAACGCTTTCCGACCAGACCGCGAAGGCGCTTTCGGCGGCACTGCAGATCGGTTCGGACGTGCATGTGCTGGTTGCCGGCAAGGGCGCCAAGCCGGCAGCGGACGCCGCCACCAGGCTCAAGGGCGTGAGCAAGGTGCTGCTCGCCGAAGCGGACGAACTCACCGAGCGTCTCGCCGAACCGCTGGCGGCGCTCGTCGTTTCGCTTGCTGAGCCATACGACACGATCATCGCGCCGGCGACCTCCTCGGGCAAGAACGTCTCGCCGCGTGTCGCGGCCCTGCTCGATGTGGCACAGATATCGGAAATCATCGAAGTCGTGTCGCCCGACACCTTCAAGCGGCCGATCTATGCCGGCAACGCCATCCAGACGGTGCAGTCGAGTGACGCCAAGAAGGTCATCACGGTGCGCACCGCTTCCTTCCAGGCGGCTCCCGAGGGCGGCTCGGCCACGGTCGAAACCGTGAAGGCCGCAGCCAACCCCGGCCTGTCCACCTTCGTCGAGAACAAGCTCTCGGAGACCGATCGTCCGGAGCTGACCTCGGCCAAGATCATCATTTCGGGCGGTCGCGCGCTGGGCTCCTCCGAGAAGTTCCAGGAGGTCATCCTGCCGGTCGCCGACAAGCTCGGTGCGGCCGTCGGCGCATCTCGCGCCGCCGTCGATGCCGGCTATGCGCCGAACGACTGGCAGGTCGGCCAGACCGGCAAGGTGGTAGCTCCCGACCTTTACATTGCCGTCGGCATCTCCGGCGCCATCCAGCACCTTGCCGGCATGAAGGATTCGAAGGTCATCGTTGCCATCAACAAGGACGAGGAGGCGCCGATCTTCCAGGTCGCCGACTACGGTCTCGTCGGCGACCTCTTCGTCATTCTGCCGGAACTGCAAAAGGCGCTTTGACGCCTTCTGCCAAAGCGTATTAAATTCTGAGGGGTGGGGTAGACGAAGTCGCCCCGCCCTTTTAGTGTGCACTGCACAAAAAACAGGCCGCAAAGGCCTCGACGGGATCGGGTAATGAGCAAGATCGAGACGATCGGCATCATCGGCGCGGGCCAGATGGGCGGCGGCATCGCCCATGTATCCGCTCTGGCGGGCTACAAGGTGCTGGTTTACGACATTTCGCCCGACCGCATCGAAAAGGGCATCGCCACGATCAGCGGCAACATGGCCCGTCAGGTCGGGTCCGGCAAGCTCGAGGAAAAGCTGCGCAACGAGGCGATGGCGCGCATTTCGTCTGCACCGGCCATGGCTGACCTTGCGGGCGCCGATCTGGTGATCGAAGCAGCGACCGAGGACGAGACGGTCAAACGCAAGATCTATGCCCAGCTCTGCCCGCAGCTCAACCCCGAGGCCATCCTGGCGACGAACACGTCGTCGATCTCGATCACGCGGCTGGCTTCGCAGACCGACCGGCCGGAGCGCTTCATCGGCATACATTTCATGAACCCGGTTCCGGTGATGAAGCTGGTCGAACTGGTGCGCGGCATCGCCACCGAGGACCAGACCTTCGAGGCGGCAAAAACCTATGTGAAGCAGCTCGACAAGACGATCACCGTCTCGGAGGATTTCCCGGCCTTCATCGTCAACCGCATCCTGCTGCCGATGATTAACGAGGCGATCTATACGCTCTATGAAGGTGTCGGCTCGGTCGACGCCATCGACACCGCCATGAAGCTCGGCGCCAACCATCCGATGGGGCCGCTGCAGCTTGCAGATTTCATCGGGCTGGATACCTGCCTGTCGATCATGCAGGTGCTGCATGACGGCCTGTCGGATTCGAAATACCGCCCCTGCCCGCTGCTGGTCAAATATGTCGAGGCCGGCTGGCTCGGCCGCAAGACCGGGCGCGGCTTCTACGACTATCGCGGCGAACACCCCGTTCCGACACGCTGATCGCCGTCGCTACCAGCGCACGAAAAGCCGCCCGCCGAGCGCCCCGAGCACGGCAAGGATGGCGATCGCGACAGTGTACCAGGTGGCAACGAAAAGCGGCGAATCATCGAAACAATGCGCGGCATAGAAGGTCGCCGCCAGCCCGCCGGCAAGCAGGCCCGCTACCGCACCGGCAAGCACCGGCCGTGTTGGCGCGCCATGGCGCAGCACCGCGAGAAAGACGGCAAGCGGGCCGATGCCGATCAGCGGAATGAACGTCATGCAGATGATCATGTTGGTGCCGACCAGGCGCGTGCCCCAGTCGGACGCAGGCACGACGAGGAGTTCGAGAATCACGGCCACAATCACCAGCAGCGGGGCGATGATCATCCAGATCGCCGCCCGGCCGGTCGATGCTCCGGGTGCCGACAGCGCGCGGACCAAGACAAAGGCGCTGACGGCAAGAGCAATAGTGAAGACGAATTTCGACAGGAACCGCATCGTGTGCATGGCAAATGCGATGTCGGGGCGCGGGCCGATCGTCAGCCAGAAAACCGCGGCCGCGATCACGATGGCCGCGCCGGTGGCAAGCCACCAGGCGGCGCCCAGCGGCAGCGCCTTGCTGCGGGCATCGGCATCGAGCGCCTTGATGAGATCTTCGGTCCTCATGTTATTCCCGCCCCGCCCCGAACCGTTTGGCAATGGCGGCAAGCCCGCGGTGCAGCGACACCCGCACCGCCGTCTCGCTGATGCCGAATTTCGCCGCCGTCTCGCCGATCGAACGGCCTTCGACCGATACTGCCGAGACCACCGAACGCTGCGCCGGCGACAGGCCGTCGAGTGCTCGGTTGATGTCGCGCTCGCTGACCGTCTCCGCTTCCGGCTCGGCAAAGGTCTCGGCGATTTCGTCGATCTCGATCTCGATCCGCCGGCCGCGCCGCCGAAACGCATCGATCAGCTTGAAGCGCGCTATGGCATAGACCCAAGGCAACACCGGCGCATCATGGCGCCATGTATGCCGTTTCACATGAATGGCCAGCAAGGTTTCCTGCACGACATCCTCGGGATCGACCCCGCCCTGCACGATCTTGCGCCTGGCAAAGCCACGAACGAGAGCGGCGATCCGGTGCAGACAGTCGGCATAGGCCCTTTCGTCTCCAGCGATCGCGGCCCGCAGCAGCCGGGAAAGCTCGGCTTCGTCCTTGCCGGTCACAAGACTTCACTCCCCGATATTCGCGTCTCGGCGCTGATTTGTTACGTGGCCGGCGAAATAATGTCCAAGACAAAGTACGTGGAAACCACGAAAGTTTGCTGGTGAGAAGCGGTGGCCGCAGGCCATGAAATGCCGGTGGCTGTGCTTTTCAAGCTTCGAGCCGTAGCGCGCAACTTTCACTTGGCGACTCTGCGCAACCTCAAATGCCACCCAACTGCGAGCGGTTGAAAATCCGTCTCAAAGAGTTGCCACGCCCGATCGGAGTTAATGACCACGCGGCGCAAACAATATGCCTGCCGCCGCGAGTACGGCGATCGCCCCGCCCGCCAAGTCCCACGTATCCGGCCGATGCCCTTCGGCCAGCCACAGCCAGAGCAGGGATGCGAGGATATAGATGCCTCCATAGGCGGCGTAGGCGCGGCCCGCATAGTCGCTAGGCACCAGCGTTAGCAGATAGGCGAACAGCATCAGGGACGCGACGCCCGGCACCAGCCAGAGGATCGGTTTGCCTTGCCGCAACCAGGCCCAGAAGGCGAAGCATCCGGCAATCTCAGCCAGGGCGGCGGCCGCGAACGTCAGGAAGGTGCTGAGAAGAACTGGCATGCGGTCGAGTCTGTCACAGGCGCGTCGTGATGACCACCAGCCAGTCAGGCAATGCCCGCTCAAGCCCGGTTTGAAAGGTACGGTCGAACCCGGTCAGAGTCATAGCGCCGGCGATGACGAGCAGCGCGCCAAGAACCATCTTGATGCCGCTCGAAGCGCCCAGCATCAGGCCCCGCCAGCGTAGCAGCGCTTCACGGGACATCAATGCCAGCGCCAGGAGCGGCAACGAGGTGCCGATGCCGAAAGCCAGCATGGTCAACACCACCATGCCGAGATTTTCGCCGCGCGCGGCCATAATGGACGCTGCGCCGAGGGTCGGCCCGACGCAAGGCGTCCATACCGCGCCAAGGAGCAGTCCGACACCGAACTGGCCCGATATGCCGGAGGTGGAGACGCCACCGAAGCGGCTTTGCGTCCAGTTGCTTACCGGACCGGCCGCCACGGCAAATTGCGTCTGAAAACGCGGCACGAGCAGCACGGCTCCGACCAGGATCAAAAGCACGGCGGCGGCCGAGCGAAACACCGTCATGACGAGGCCGATCGAAAAGCCGATGGTGGCAACAAACACCCCGATCGCGGTGAAGGAGACGGCGACGCCGGCGGCCAAAGCCAGCGGTGCCAGCCGGTGTTCGGCCAGGGCGCCGGTCAGAATCACCGGCAGCAGCGGCAGCACGCAGGGTGAAAGGATCGACAGAATGCCGGCAAGCAGGGCAAGCAGCATGTTACAGCGCCTTCCTGAGCAGCGCTTCAATAACAGCCGGGTCGGTCTGGCCGGTCTGCCGGTCGATTTCCTTGCCGCCCTTGTAGACAATCATCGTGCTCTGCATCTGCACGTGGTAGCGTGCGAGGACCTCCTTTTGCGTGTCGAAATCGACATCGAATTTCTTCATGGTCCTGAAGTCGGGAGACGCGAGGAGTGCTGCCACGATAGGCTTTTGCGCCTGGCAGACCTCGCACCAAGGCGCCGTAACGTGGATGATCACCGGCTTGCTGGACTTAAGCGCTTCGTCGAAGCCGGCAATGGTTTCGTCGCCGTTGTGGGCGAACGCTGGGCCGGCGGCAGCGGCGATGCCGGCGGTGGCTGAGAGCATCAGGAAGTGACGACGTTGCATGTTATGCAATCTCCTTGAGGTTGGATGGCGCGAGTTCAGGGCGAAATGGTCAAACAAAAGATCAGCGGCCTCGGCCGCCGCCTCCGGTGCGGTGATGGTGAGAACCACGTCGCGCGCGCTGCTCTTCAAATCAAAGGTCAGGAACGCGCAGCAGGTTCGCTCCTTGCGCATCAGCTCGCGCACCTCGTCCAGAGCTTCCGGCTCATAGGTCAGCGACAGCGACAGCGGCGCGCGATCTGCACGCCGCAAGGACCGTCGCGCCAGGGCGCGGATGCCGGCGACACGCTCCTTGAAATCGGAAGCACCAAGGGTGCAGGCGATCGACAGGGCATCATCTTGGGCGGTCGAGGGCACCAGACGGACCACAGCCGCATTCCTCTTGGGCCATCAATGACTGAAACGTGGCGTTGGGCGCAGCTTTGCGACGCGAGAGGAGATATAGCCCGCCGATCGGAACGGCCAACGCGAGCAGGCCGAGGCCCCAGGTACAGGCGGCACCGCCGATGGCAGCCAGGCTGGTGCCTAGCAGCGCCGCCGGTATGAAGCTGACCGTGCAGCAGGCCGCACAAGCGGCTGTTGCGACGCCGGCCCATTTTAGGGTGGTTTTCATCGAAACGGCCTTTCCCGATTTCTAATCTTGGCAGGACGGTACTTCTTCAAGTAACTTGAGGTTCAAGGAGTATCTGGCGATGAACCTTCACATCCGCGTGTTCACAATCGGCGCCCTTGCCAAGGCCGCAGGCGTCACGACCCCGACCATTCGCTATTATGAAGAGATCGGTTTGCTGCCTCCTGCCCAGCGCACGGCCGGTGGGCAGCGCAGCTATGATCACGACGATCTCGGCCGGCTGACCTTCATCAAGCAATGCCGGGACTTCGGATTCAGCATCGACCAAGTGCGCGTGTTGCTGAACCTTTCGATCAGCACTAGCCGCGATTGCGTCGAGACACGTGATATTGCCCAGCAGCATCTCGACGAGGTGCGCCACAAGCTCGCAGAGCTACGCTTGCTCGAGCGCCGGCTTGAGAGCTTTGTGACGCGCTGCAATGTTTCCTGTGCTGGCGGCCCCGGCCAGGACTGCGTGATTTTCAAGGACATGGCGACACCAGCAAAAAGCGGCTGCTGCGGATAGTCAGCCGCTGCGAACGATGCGCCTCATATTGGTCGACCGTCAGCCATGACTCACGACCAAATTCCCCCGGGCGCTGGTCTTTTTCCGGCGGGTCTGTGCCATCCGATGCCGCGCGTCATACGTTCGAAAGGCTGCCCCCCCTCCATCACGCAGAATTGTCCGTCTGGCACGGGGTTTGTGCGCCTCGGCGACGGATTGAAGCAGCCAGCAATGTTGACTGTGCTAGTCATGTATTGATAGGTGCAGCGTGCCAAACCAAAGCCCATCGAAATCGAGGACGATACCATGAAATATGCTCTTTCCGCCCTTGCCGGTGCGATAGCACTTGCAATCGGCCTGATCGCCGGCCCGGCAATGGCCGAGGACGAGGGCATCGTCGTCTACAACGCCCAGCACGAAAACCTGACCAAGGCCTGGGCGGAAGGGTTCACCAAGGAAACCGGCATCAAGGTCACCGTCCGCAACGGCGGCGACAGCGATTTCTCCAATCAGATCGTTGCCGAAGGCACCTCTTCGCCCGCCGATGTGTTCCTGACGGAGAACTCGCCGGCCATGGTGCTGGTCGAGACGGCCGGCCTATTCGCGCCGGTCGACGCCGAGACGCTGGCCCAGGTTCCGCAGGAGTACCAGCCGGCCAGCGGCAAATGGGTCGGCGTTGCCGCGCGCAGCACCGTCTTTGCCTACAACAAGACCAAACTGAGCGCCGACCAGCTTCCCAAATCGCTCCTCGATCTCGCCGATTCGAGCTGGAAGGGCCGCTGGGCCGCCTCGCCGTCCGGCGCCGATTTCCAGGCGATCGTCAGCGCCTTGCTTCAGCTCAAGGGTGAGACCGCTACGGCCGACTGGCTGAAGGCGATGAAAGAGAACTTTACCGCCTATAAGGGCAACAGCACCGTGATGAAGGCGGTCAATGCCGGCGAGATCGATGGCGGCGTGATCTACCACTATTACTATTTCGGCGATCAGGCCAAGACCGGCGAGAACAGCAAGAATGTCGAGCTTCACTATTTCAAGCACCAGGATCCGGGTGCTTTCGTCTCGATTTCCGGCGGCGGCGTGCTGGCGTCGAGCAAGCATAAGAAGGAAGCACAAGCTTTCCTGAAATGGGTCACCGGCAAGGGTGGCCAGGACGTGCTGAAAACCGGCGATTCCTTCGAATACGCAGTCGGCAAGGGCGCCGAGTCCAATCCGAAGCTGGTGCCGCTGGCTGATCTGCAGGCCCCGAAAGTCGACCCGACGGCACTGAACTCGAAGAAGGTGACCGACCTGATGACGGCGGCCGGCTTGCTTTAGTCGGCGTTCGTCCTAAAAGGGCAACCGACTGCGCTCCTGTGGGAATTCGCTTTCCGCGGGAGCGCTCTGCTTTCAAGATGGCATTTGCCCATGACCACAAGCTGCTCGCCACAGTATCGGCCGCCGATCGTCTCCGCCTTCGGGCGGAGATGGCGCAACGTCTGATCTGATGCAATCTGCGATCGATCTCGCACCTTCAGGCTTGCCGGCCGACACCGCGGCCGTGCGGGCCCGTCGTTGGGCGGTCTCGTGGATTTCGCTGGCCGCCGTCTTCGTCTCGCTTTTCGCGCTGCTGCCGCTTGCCTTCATCGTCTGGGTGGCGGTGCAGACCGGCGGGGAAACCGTGACGGCGCTGGTCTTCAGGCCGCGCGTCGGCGAGCTTCTGGTCAACACCAGTCTGCTGGTGGTGCTGGCCGTGCCGATCTCGATCGTGCTGTCGGTGGCGCTGGCCTGGCTCACCGAGCGCAGCGATCTGCCGGGGGCCCGCCTATGGGCCTGGCTGTCGGTGGCGCCGCTCGCCATTCCCGCCTTCGTCCATAGTTACGCTTGGATCACCATGGTGCCCAGACTGCACGGGCTGTGGGCCGGCGTGCTTGTGTCCGTTATCGCCTATTTCCCGTTCCTCTATCTGCCGGTGGCGGCAGCTCTGCGCCGGCTCGATCCGGCTCTCGAGGATGCCGCCGCGGCCCTCGGGCTTGGCCCATGGCGCGTGTTCCGGCGTGTCGTGCTGCCGCAGCTCCGGCTCGCCATCTGCGGCGGCTCCCTGCTTGTCGGCCTGCATCTGCTGGCCGAATACGGCCTCTACGTGTTCATCCGCTTCGACACCTTCACCACCGCCATCGTCGACCAGTTCCAGTCGACCTTCAACGGCCCCGCCGCCAACATGCTGGCCGGCGTGCTGGTGACCTGCTGCTTCGTGCTGCTCGGGCTGGAGGTGCTGGTGCGCGGCGAGGAACGCTATGCCCGCGTCGGCTCGGGCGCTGCGCGCCATCAGCAGCGCACGACCCTGGGGCGAGCCACCATTCCTTGCCTGCTGCTGCCGGCTCTCACCACGCTGCTGGCGCTCGGCGTGCCGTTCGTCACGATCGGCCGCTGGCTTATGGCCGGCGGCGCCGAGGTCTGGCGGCTCGACGAGATCGGCCTGGCGCTTGGCCAGACGCTGTTTCTGGCGCTTGCCGGCGCGCTGCTCGCCACCGTTGCGGCAATGCCCATGGCGTGGATCTCCATCCGCGCGCCGGGGCGGCTGCAGCGCATTCTGGAGGGCTGCAACTATATCGTCGGCGCGCTGCCCGGCGTCGTCATCGCGCTGGCGCTGGTCACCATCACCGTGCGCATCGCCATGCCGCTCTACCAGACGCTGTTCACCATCCTGGTCGCTTACGCCCTGATGTTCCTGCCGCGCGCGCTGATCAGCCTCAGGGCGTCGATCGCACAGGCGCCGGTCGAGCTCGAACGCGCCGCCTCCAGCCTCGGCCGGTCGCCGCTCAAGGCGCTGTGGTCGACGACCATCCGGCTGTCGGCGCCGGGTGCCGCGGCCGGCATGGCATTGGTCGCGCTGGGCATCATGAACGAGTTGACCGCAACCCAGATGCTGGCACCCAACGGCACCCGCACGCTGGCGATGGCGTTCTGGTCCTATAGCGGCGAGATCGACTATGCGTCGGCGGCGCCTTATGCGCTGATCATGGTGGCGATGTCGCTGCCTTTGACCTGGCTGCTCTACGTCCAGTCGAAGCGGATGGCCGGGCGATGAGCTTTCTCGAACTGAGCGGCATCCACAAGCACTACGGCCCAGTGGCCGCACTTGCCGGCGTCGACCTCAGCGTGGCCAGCGGCAGCCGCACGGCCATCGTCGGGCCGTCCGGTTGCGGCAAAACCACCTTGCTGCGGCTGATCGCCGGCTTCGAGGCGCCGGACCAGGGTCGCATCGTGCTCGATGGCGAGGTGCTGGCCGATGGCGACACGGCCGTGCCGGCGCATCGCCGCGGCATCGGGCTGGTGGCGCAGGACGGCGCTCTATTCCCGCATCTGAGCATCGCCGCGAATATTGGGTTCGGCATGGGCCGTCACGAGGAAAAGCGCAACGAGCGCATCGCCGAGCTCGCTTATGTCGTCGGGCTGGACAAAGGGATCCTGAAGCGCCGCCCGCACGAACTCTCCGGCGGCCAGCAGCAGCGTGTCGCGTTGGCCCGCGCCATGGCCATGAAGCCGCGGCTGATGCTGCTCGATGAGCCGTTCTCGGCGCTCGACACCGGCCTGCGCGCCTCAATGCGCAAGGCCGTGGCCGAGCTTCTCGAAACAGCCGGCATCACCACGATCCTGGTCACCCATGATCAGGCCGAGGCGCTGTCCTTCGCCAGCCAGGTCGCGGTGATGCGCGACGGCAAATTCTCGCAGGTCGGCACGCCGCGCGACCTCTATTTCAGGCCGAAGGACAGGATGATCGCCGAGTTCCTCGGCGACGCCATCGTCCTGCCGGCCAGGATCGCCGATGGCTTCGCCACCTCGCCGCTCGGCCGCATCGCCGTCGACAGCACGGAGCGGCGCGACGTCGCCCGCATCATGCTGCGGCCCGAGCAGGTGCTGCTGAAAAGAACCTCGCGTGAAGGCATGTCGGGCACTGCGGACATGCTGTTCGGCGAGGTGACGGAATCCGAATTTGCCGGCTCGATGTGCACGATCGCCGTGCGTCTCTTGAACAGTCCCGATCCGCCCGACGCCGCCGCCATCGGCAACACGCCATTGATCCTGCGCAAGCCGGGCATGGACGCCCCGGCAGTCGGCGAGATCGTCCGGCTGACCGTATCGGGCAAGGCGCATGTGTTTGCCTGAACGGTTTGTACAAGGCCGACCTCAATCGACCCGTTTGCCCGCCTGATCGAACCAGTGCAGCTTTTCGGACCTGGCCACGACGCGCAATTGGTCGCCGGGCCTGGCGCTGGCGCGACCTGAGACGCGTACGACGATGCGGCTGCCGGCTGCCGCGCAGTGGAGAAAGCTTTCGGCACCGACCGGTTCGACGGCTTCGACCGTCGCCGGCAGCGCAAGCGCGCCGGACGGCGCCTCTGCCGCGAAAGTGATATCGGCATCCTCCGGACGAAACCCGAGTGTCACCGCCTTGCTTTGTCCAGGCGCCAAGCCAACCATCGTACCGTCCGCCAGTGCCGAGCCGGACGAGCCCCCCGTCAGCGCCAGGAGATTCATCGGCGGCGCACCAATGAAGGAAGCGACGAAGGTCGACGCCGGCTTCTCGTACACATCGAGCGGCGCGCCGATCTGCTCGACCAGTCCGGCGTTCATGACAACGAGGATGTCGGCCAGCGTCATCGCCTCAAGCTGGTCGTGGGTAACATAAACCGAGGTGACACCGAGCGAGCGCTGCAAATTCTTGATCTCGACGCGCATCTGCCCGCGCAATTTCGCATCGAGGTTGGACAAGGGCTCGTCGAACAGGAAGACTTTCGGGTTGCGCACGATGGCACGGCCCATGGCGACACGCTGGCGCTGGCCGCCGGAAAGCTCGCGCGGGCGCCGGTCGAGAAGCGCCGAAAGCTCCAGCACCTTGGCGGTCGAACGCACCCTGCTGTCGATCTCGTCCTTCGGCGTGCCGCGGTTGCGCAGGCCATAGGCCATGTTGTCATAGACCTTCATATGCGGGTAAAGCGCGTAGTTCTGGAACACCATGGCGATGTCGCGCTCGGTCGGGCCAATGGCGTTGACCACCTTGCCGTCGATGGCGACTGTACCGGCAGAAATGGTCTCCAGCCCGGCGATCATCCTCAGCAGCGTAGACTTGCCGCAGCCCGAGGGGCCGACCAGAACACAAAGCTCCTTGTCGGGAATGGCAATGGAAACGCCCTTCACGGCTTCGATGCCGCCGGGATAGATCTTCTTCACGTCCTTCAGATCGACGGTCGCCATCGGCTTCTCACTTTTCGGATTCGACCAGGCCGCGCACGAACCAGCGTTGCATCAGCACGACCACCAGGATCGGCGGCACGATGGCTAGCATTGCCGTGACCATGACCAGGTGCCATTGCGTGTCAGCATCGGCGAAGGAAACCATCTTTCTCAGCGCGATGACGATGGTGTTCATATCGTTACTGTTGGTGACGAGCAGCGGCCAAAGATACTGCGTCCAGCCGTAGATGAAGAGGATTACGAACAGAGCCGCGATGTTGGTGCGAGACAGTGGCAGGAGGATATCGAAGAAGAAGCGCCACGGCCCGGCACCGTCGACACGCGCCGCCTCGACCAATTCGCCCGGTATGGTCATGAAAAACTGGCGAAACAGCAGCGTCGCGGTGGCCGAAGCGATCAAAGGGATGATCAGGCCGGCATAGGTGTCGATCATGCCGAGATCGACCATCACCTTGTAGGTCGGCAGGATGCGCACCTCGACCGGAAGCATCAAGGTGATGAAGATCAACCAGAAGAAGGTCATGCGCAGCGGAAAGCGGAAGAACACGATCGCGTAGGCCGACAGGATCGAGATGAAGATCTTTCCCACCGCAACGCCGAGCGCCATGATCGTGGTGTTGAGGAGCAGTCTGCCGACGCTGACACCGCCGATGCGACCAATACCGCCGAACAGCGCCTCGCTGTAGTTGTTCCAGAGCTGGTCGCCGGGCAAGAGCGGCAGCGGCGGCCTGAGGATCGTTTGCAGCGTGTGTGTCGAGGCAACGAAGGTGTAGTAGATCGGAAAAGCCACGATCAATATGCCAAGGATGAGCACGGCATGGGCGATGAAGGTGCGGAGCGGGGACTGGCCGATCATCGCTGCCCTCAACCGTAATGGACTTTGCGTTCCACGTAGCGGAACTGGATAGCAGTAAGCGCAATGACGATGGCCATCAGGATGACCGACTGCGCCGCCGAATCGCCGAGGATCAGATTGACGAAGCCGTCATTGTAGACCTTGTAGACCAGCGTCTCGGTCGTCTTGCCCGGCCCGCCGCCGGTGACGGCATGAACGATGCCGAACGTGTCGAACAGGGCATAGACCGTGTTGACGACCAGCAGGAAAAAGGTTGTCGGCGCAAGCAGCGGGAAGACGATAGTCCAGAAGCGCTTGGTCTCGCCGGCGCCATCCATGGCCGCCGCCTCGATCAGCGTTTTCGGCACCGCCTGCAGGCCGGCAACGAAGAACAGGAAATTGTAACTGATCTGCTTCCAGGCAGCCGCCGACACCAGCAGGATCATGGCGTGGGTGCCGTTGAGCAGCGGATCCCACGCGATGCCGAGGCTTCTCAGCAAATAAGCCAACGACCCGATCGAAGGATTGAACAGAAAAAGCCACAGCATGCCGGCAATCGCCGGCGCCACGGCATATGGCCATATCAACAGTGTGCGGTAGAGGCCTTTGCCGCGCACGGCCTTCTCGGCCATGACCGCGAGCAGCAGGGCCACAACCATGGCAACGATCGCGGTCGCAAGAGAGAACACCACCGTGACCTTGATCGAGTTGAGGTAGGCCGGATCGGCCAGCACCTTCCGGAAATTGGCAAACCAGACAAACCGGCTCCTCAGCCCGAACGGGTCTTGCCTGAGCATCGACTGGTAAAGCGCCTGACCGGCCGGCCAATAGAAGAAAACCAGTGTTATGGCGAGTTGTGGCGCCACCAGCAGGTAGGGCAGGATCTTGTTGGGAAAGACGACGCGTGGAGACAGGCTGATTTCCCTCGCTATTCAGGTATCGCCCACGCGAGCTCGCGTGGGCGATATTCCAACCGACTAACCGAGATAATCCCGTCAGTTCTCCAGCGCTTCCTTGATCGCGGCGTTGCCGCGCGTGACCGCATTGTCGAGCGCCTGCTGAGCGGTTTGCTGGCCGGCCAGCATCTTCTCGAGCTCCTCGTTCTGGATATCACGCACCTGCGGCAGATTCGGCAGGCGCACGCCCTTCGAGTTGTCGGTCGGCGCCTTGCCCGTCATCTGCAGGATGGGTGTCTCGCGGCCGGGGTGTTTGTCATAGAAGCCTGATTTCTTAGTCGCCTCGTATGCCGCAAGCGTCACTGGCAGGTATCCCGACTTCTGGTGCAGATATTCCTGCACATCTGTCTTGGACAGATAGGCAAAGAAGGCCGCGACGCCCTTGTATTCCTCGTCCGACTTGTTGCCGAACACCCACAGGCTGGCACCGCCCGGCGTGGTGTTCTGTGGTGCGCCCTTGGCGTCGGTATCGTAGGGAAGCTGGCCGATGCCATAGTTCATGCCGGACTTGACGATGTCGCCGAGGCCGCCTGACGATTCGGTGAAGATGCCGCATTCGCCGGCGAGGAATATCTGCTTGGCTTCGGAGGTGCGTCCGCCATACTTGAATGTGCCGTCCTTGGCCAAGTCAGCGAGCGCCTGGAAGTGGTTGACGAAAATCGGCGCATTGATCTTGAGTTCGACATCACCTCCGGCCAGGCCATTCTGCTGGGTAGCCCAAGGCACGTCATTCCACGCTGCGAAATTCTCCAGATGGATCCAGGTCAGCCAGGTCGAGGTGTAGCCGCAAGGGGCGGCGCCGCTCGTTTTGATCTTCTTGGCAGCTTCCCACACCTCGTTCCAGGTCTTGGGCGGGCTGTTCACGTCGAGGCCGGCCTTCTGGAAGATGTCCTTGTTGTAGTAGAGGATCGGCGAGGAGGAGTTGTAGGGGAAGGACAGCATGGTGCCGTCCGGCTTCGAATAATAGCCGACGATGCCGGGCAGATACTGGCTCTTGTCGAAGGTCATCCCAGCACTGGTCAGCACATCGGCCGCCGGTTTGATCGCACCCTCGGCCGCCATCATCACGCCGGTACCGACGTCGAACACCTGGAGGATATCGGGCGCCTGTCCGGCGCGGAAGGCCGCTATGCCCGCATTCAGCGTCTCCGGATAGGTGCCCTTGAACACCGGAACGAGCTCATAGTCGCTCTGGCTGGCGTTGAAATCCTTGGAGATCTTGTCGACGACCTCGGCGTTGGCACCGGTCATGGCGTGCCACCAGCTGATCTGCGTGACGGCGAAGGCGGAGGTGGTGGAAAGCAGGGTCAAGGTGGCGGCAATACCGGCCGCGAAGCCGAAGAACTTCATGTTTCATCTCCCGTTTGTCATTGGCGAAAGGGGCGCTTCCGCAAAGCCAATATGTGGCGCTGATGACAATCGGACAACGGTTTTGTTGCGGATCAATGAACATCGTTTCCGACTAAAGTGCGCTCGCTACCGAAAGCGCGGCGTCAGGGGACTGCACCACCGCCCCTCTCGGCAGAGCGGCATGCACTTGTCTGGTTTCCCCCGAAAAGACCCGCCTCATGACCCGCGGGTTAACCATTCGTTAAAATCTCCAAGGGCTAATCAGTCACACCTCCCCTGTTTTTTTGGCAGACCGAGTGAACCCAGGATGCTGACGGTCTATAACTGTATTGTAAGTCAGCACGACCTGAGACTGGTCGCACTTGCCGCCCTCGTCTGCGGCATTTCCTGCTTCTCAGCAGTTAATCTCCTTAAGCATGTCGGCCGATCGACCGACCGAAATCGGCTTGTCTGGCTGATGATCGCCGCAACTTCGACCGGGTTCGGCATATGGGCGACGCATTTCATCGCCATGACTGCGTTTACGCCGGGAATACCAAACGCATACAATCCGGGATTATCCGCCTTTTCGCTTGCCGCCGCCGTCATCCTGACCGCGCTTGGGATGTGGGTTGCCACCTTGCGCCGCGGCATCGACCATTTCCTCGTCGGCGGCGCCATTCTCGGTGGCGCCATCGCGACGATGCACTACATCGGCATGGCGGCATTCGAGGTGGAAGGCCGGATCGTGTGGAACCTGCCCCTTGTCGCGATATCGCTTCTGGCCGGCGGGACGCTCGCGGCAGTGGCGCTTCTTGTCGTCTTGCGTCGCCCATCCGCGCTCGCGACGCTCGGCGGCGCCGTGCTTTTGACGCTGGCGATCTGCAGCTTGCATTTCATCGCGATGGCCGCAGTGTCGATCTTTCCGGATTCCTCGATTGAAATATCCGAACATTCAATCGACCCCGTTTCCCAGGCGTTTGCCGCAGCAGTCGCCAGCCTGGTAATCCTTGTGCTGTCGGGCGCCGCCCTGTGGATCGACCTGCGTTTTCGCGGCCAGAAGCTCGAGGCCGATCGCATGCACGATCTCGCCAATGCCGCTGTCGAAGGTCTGATCGTTTGCGATGGCACCCGCATCGTCAGCGCCAATGACAGCATGGCGAAACTGACGGGCACGGCGACAGCCACCCTGAACACGATGCAGCTCGGCGACCTTTTCGACGAACGGAGCACAGCCGATATATCCGGCTTCGGCGAGCAGGCGCAGGAAGCGAAATTGAGGGGCAGCGACGGCACGAGAATTCCTGTCGAGCTGATCGCCAGGAAGATCACGTACTGCGGCAGGCCTCATACAGTGCTTGCCGTTCGCGACGTCCGCGAGCGCAAAAAGGCGGAAGAAGAGATCCTCCGCCTCGCACATTTCGACCCACTTACCGGGCTTGCCAATCGCCGAAGCTTTTCTTCCCGGCTCGAAGCGGAAATCGCATCGATGGATCGTAGCGGCAAGGATGGATATCTGGCGCTCCTGCTGCTTGACCTCGACCGGTTCAAGCAAGTCAACGACCTCTATGGCCACAGCGCCGGCGACGCCATGCTGCAGAAGCTGGCGCACTGCATTTCCGGCATCCCGCGCCACGGACAGATGCTCGCGCGCCTCGGCGGCGACGAATTTGCCATCATAGCTCCGAACCTCCCCGACCCACTGGCCGCGGGTCGCATAGCCGAGGATGTGCTGGCTGCGATCCGGGAGGAAAACAGAGTTTCAGTCGGCTACGGTCTTGTCTCGGCCAGCATCGGCATCGCCTTCTTTCCGCTGGATGCCGAAGACCAGGCCGGCCTGATCAGCCATGCCGATACGGCACTCCATCGCGCCAAGACCGAGGGCAGGGACACTTACCGGTTTTTCGAGGTAGCCATGGGCACCGCGGCCCGCGACAAGCGCGTGATGGAGCATGAATTGCGCCAGGCGATCGCCCGCAAGGAGTTCCACCTCGTCTACCAGCCGCAGAAGGAGATTCGCAGCGGCAAGATGATCGGCTTCGAAGCCCTGGTCCGTTGGCAGCATCCGGAGCGGGGTGATATTTCCCCGGCCGTTTTCATCCCCATGGCCGAGGACAGCGGCGCCATCGCCCAGATCGGCGACTGGGTGCTGACGACGGCTTGTAACGATGCTGTTCGCTGGACAAACCCGCTGATGGTCGCCGTCAACGTCTCCGCCGTGCAGCTTCACAATCCGAACTTCAGCCGCAAGGTGCACGACGCCCTGGCGAGATCCGGCCTGGCACCCATCAGGCTCGAACTGGAGATCACCGAAACGGCCCTGGTGAAGGACATGCCGCGCGCGCTGGCAACCTTGAGGCAGGTCAAGGCGCTTGGCGTGCATGTGGCGATGGACGATTTTGGCACCGGCTACTCTTCGCTATCCAACCTTAGCGCGTTTCCCTTCGACAAGATCAAGATCGACGGGTCGTTCATCAAATCGGTCGACAAGAACGGCCAGTTCGCGGCGATCGTCCGCGCCGTGCTGGGGCTTGGACGCGGTCTCGGCCTGCCGGTCCTGGCGGAGGGCATCGAGACGCCGGGCGAATTGCAGTTCCTGGACGCCGAGGGTTGCGAGATCGGGCAAGGCTATCATCTCGGCAAGCCGGCTCCGATCGAGACATTCGGCGACCTGACCGGCGTGACAGCTCCGGCAATCCGCACCGCCAGCCGACGCGATGCAAGCATTGCCGTGCTGAAGCCGCGCCTGCGCACGGTCTGAGCCTATCCCGGCTGAAGCGCCGTCTCGACGAGCCGCCGGGCGTCCGGCCCGGACCATTCGGCCGGACCGTTCATGTGCGCGATCAGGCAGCCTTCCGCGTCGATCAGCATGGTGACCGGCAGGCCCAGCGCCAGGCCGCGCGTCTTGACGTCGTTGAACAGCGCCATCGTCGCATCGCGATAATAGCCGAGCGCCTTGACGCCGGTGTCCTCGAGGAACTTCTTCGGCTTGGTATCGTCGCCGGCATCGACGTTGACAGCAACAACCTGAAACGCATCGCTGCCCATCTCCTTCTGCAGCGCATCGAGCGCCGGCATTTCGGCGCGGCAAGGTGCGCACCATGTCGCCCACAGATTGAGCAGCACCGTTTTGCCGGCATGGTCGGCGATCGTCGTCGGCTTGCCGTCGGGGCCGTTGAAGGCCAGGCTTTTCAGCGATAGCGGCGGATCCGCCGGCAAAAGCGCGGCAACCTGGCCGGTAGCAGCGGCGGCAATTTTCTTGGCACGGTCGGTCTTGGCAGCGCAGGCAAGGTCGTCCTTGCCGCCGCCGACAGCCACTTGCGCGGGCGCGTTGTTGCCAGAACCGCTTTCCCTGACATATACCGCGACCGCGCCGGCCAGCACGCCCGCAACCAAAGCGGCGAGGATGAGACGCAAAGCCGGGAAAAATCTATTGCCGTCTGCCATTTTTCAAAAACTGCTCCGGAGCACGGGTTATAGCGATGAGCGACAAGAAGGCCAGCAATCAGATGTGGGGCGGACGTTTTGCCTCGGGTCCGGCCGCAATCATGGAAGCGATCAACGCGTCGATCTCGTTCGACCGCAAACTCTACGCGCAGGATATTCGCGGCTCGATCGCCCATAGCGAGATGCTGGCGCAAACCGGCATTATTTCGGCGGCCGATCAAGAAAAAATCGCTCACGGGCTGAACACGATTCTGGCAGAGATCGAGGCCGGCACATTCGAGTTCTCGACCAGGCTGGAAGACATCCACATGAATGTCGAGGCCCGTCTGGCCGAGCTGATCGGCCCCGCCGCCGGCCGCCTGCACACCGCCCGTTCGCGCAACGACCAGGTGGCGGTCGACCTCAGGCTGTGGGTCAAGGACGAATGCTTTCGTGTCGCCGAGGCGCTGAAGGGCCTGATCACGTCATTCCTGGAGCGGGCCGAGGAGCATGCCGCAACGGTGATGCCGGGCTTCACCCACATGCAGGCGGCGCAGCCGGTGACCTTCGGCCACCACTGCATGGCCTATGTCGAGATGTTTGCGCGCGACCTGTCTCGCGTCCGCAACGCGATCGAGCGGATGGACGAAAGCCCGCTCGGTGCGGCCGCGCTTGCCGGCACCAGCTTTCCCATCGACCGGCACCAGACGGCGAAGTCGCTTGGCTTCCGCGAGCCGATGCGCAATTCGCTCGACAGCGTTTCGGACCGCGATTTCGCGCTCGAGTTCTTGGCGATGGCGGCGATCTGCGCGACGCATCTGTCGCGGCTGGCCGAAGAGATCATCATCTGGTCGACGCCGCAATTTGGCTTCGTCAGGCTGTCGGACAGCTTCTCCACAGGCTCTTCGATCATGCCGCAGAAGAAGAACCCCGACGCTGCCGAACTGGTGCGCGGCAAGACCGGCCGCGTCACCGGCCATCTGGTCGGATTGCTCACGGTGATGAAGGGCATGCCGCTGACCTACGGCAAGGACATGCAGGAAGACAAGGAATCCGTATTCGACGCGGCCGAGACGCTCGACCTGATGCTGGCGGCGATGACCGGCATGGTGCGCGACATGACGGTGAACACTGTCGCGATGAAAAAGGCCGCCGGCGCCGGCTATTCGACCGCGACCGACCTCGCCGACTGGCTGGTGCGCACGCTCGGCCTGCCGTTCCGCGAGGCGCACCATATCACTGGCCGGGCGGTGGCGCTGGCCGAGGACAAGAAGATCGGGCTCGATAGGCTTTCGCTGGAGGATCTGCAGTCCATTCACCCAGGCGTCACGGCGGACGTGTTTTCAGTTCTGGCCGTGCAGAACTCGGTAAAGAGCCGCACCAGCTTCGGCGGCACCGCGCCGTCCGAGGTGCGCAAACAGATCCGCTACTGGAAAAAGCGGCTCGCCAAGGCGTAAGACGCGGGGTGCAATGGCCGCAAAACTCGGCTAGAAGCGGCTGCGGGCAACAGTTTCGGACGGATGGCACGATGACCGGAAGCAGGATTTTGGTGACGCTGACGCTGCTGGCAGTAATCGCCACCGTTGCGGCCTGCGGCAGGAAGGCTGCGCTCGATACGCCCTACGCAGCAGCCGTGCAGGCGCGCAAGGACGCCGAGAAGGCCAAGCAACCTCTGCCGCCGGAGCCGGAAAAACCTGTCGAGGACAAGAAATTCATCCTCGACCCGCTGCTCTGATTTTTCGGACCAATCTCGTGAACCATTTCGACTACCGCGACGGCGCACTGCATGCTGAGGACGTGGCGATATCAGATATCGCCGCCAGCGTCGGCACGCCGTTCTATTGTTATTCGACGGCGACGCTGACCAGGCATTTTCGCGTCTTCGCCGAAGCTTTTGCCGGGCTCGACGCCCTCGTCTGCTATGCCATGAAGGCGAATTCCAATCAGGCCGTGCTAAAGGTGCTGGCCAGGCTCGGCGCCGGCGCCGACGTGGTCTCGGAAGGCGAACTGCGCCGCGCTTTGGCCGCCGGCATTCCGGCAAGCAAGATCCTGTTTTCGGGCGTCGGCAAGACTGCGCGCGAAATGGATTTTGCGCTCTCGGCCGGCATTCTCTGTTTCAACGTCGAATCCGAACCGGAGCTGGAGCTGCTGTCGGCCCGCGCCACCGCACTGGGCAAGATCGCGCCGATCTCCCTGCGCATCAACCCAGATGTCGACGCCAGGACGCACAAGAAGATTTCGACTGGGAAGGCCGAGAACAAGTTCGGCATTCCCTGGCAGCAGGCGCGAAAGGTCTATGCCAGCGCGGCTGAGTTGCCCGGCATCAAGATCACCGGCATCGATACCCATATCGGCAGCCAGATCACCGAATTGCAGCCCTTCGACGACGCCTTCGCCCTGCTGGTGGAGCTGGTCGGCGCCTTGCGCGCCGACGGTCATGCCATCGAGCATATCGATGTCGGTGGTGGCCTCGGCATTCCCTACCGGGTCGACAACAACCCGCCGCCTTTGCCCGATGCCTATGCCCAGATCGTCAGGAAGCATGTCGCCAAGCTCGGGCTGAAGGTAATGTTCGAGCCGGGCCGGATGATCGTCGGCAATGCCGGCATCCTGGTCTCGGAGGTGATCTTCGTGAAGGAGGGCGACGCCAAGAACTTCCTCGTCGTCGATGCCGCGATGAACGACCTGATCCGGCCAACGCTTTACGATGCTTTCCACGACATCAAGCCGGTGCTGCAGCAGCCGGCCGCAGCACCGCGCATGAAGGTCGACGTGGTCGGCCCGGTCTGCGAAACCGGCGACTATCTCGGCCTCGACCGCGACTTGCCCCGGCTGAAGGCCGGCGACCTGATCGCTGTCGCCACCGCCGGCGCTTATGGCGCCGTCCAGGCCGGCACCTACAACACCCGCCTACTGGTGCCGGAAGTGCTGGTCGACGGCGACCGCTTCCACGTCGTGCGCCCGCGCCAGACCTACGACGAGCTGATCGGGCTGGATTCGGTGCCTGACTGGTTGAAATAGATCATGACCCCGAAAACTGGGAACCGGTTTTCGGAAACGATCGTGGTCAAACAAAAATGGATCGCCTGCAACGCTACAGCCGGTGCTGAACGCTACAGCCGGTGCTGAATAAGTGCCCTGGTCTCGGCGATCCTGTCCTCGTTCCGGCGATAGAATATCCACTGCTTGATGCGCTTGCTGCGCAAAAGCCCTGCTTGGGTCAGCACGCGCATATGCTCGCTGAGCGTTGCCTGGGTGATCCCCAGCTTTTCCGCGATCAGCAGCGCGCAGACGCCGTCCTCGACCAGATCGCCGTCCGTCTGCGGCGGAAAATGCGCGCGCGGGTCCTTCAGCCAATCGAGGATCTGCAGCCTGCGCTCGTTGGCGATCGCTTTGAAGACGTCGACCTCTTGCATTTAGGCACTTTGCCAAGTTACTAATTAATGTCAACTCTGAATGTCAACTCTGGGGGCGAAGCATGCTGCACGGCCACACGATCACCCGCGAGCGCATTGCGGCGATAGAACCCCGCATCCGGCCCTTCGTGCGCCACACGCCGGTGCTGCGTGTCGACATGGCCGATTTCGGCCGTCCGCCTCTCAGCATCGACCTGAAGCTCGAGTGCCTGCAGCATTCCGGCTCGTTCAAGGCGCGTGGTGCGTTCACCAATCTCCTCGAACGGCCGGTTCCCGCAGCTGGCGTCGTCGCCGCATCCGGCGGCAATCACGGCGCCGCCGTCGCCTATGCCGCCATGCGACTCGGCCACAAGGCGACCATCTTTGTTCCCGAAGTGAGCCCGTCGGCCAAGCTGGACCGCATCCGCGGTTACGGCGCCGAGCTGATCGTCGGCGGCGCCCGTTATGCCGAGGCGCTGGCCGCCAGCGAGAGCTTCGCCGAAAAATCCGGCGCGCTGCAGATCCACGCCTTCAACCAGGAGGAGACGCTGGTCGGGCAAGGCACGCTCGGGCTTGAGATCGAGGCCGACCTTCCGGAGCTCGACACGCTGCTGGTCGCCGTCGGCGGCGGCGGCCTGATCGGCGGCATCGCCGCCTGGTTTTCCGGCCGCATCAGGATCATCGCCGTCGAGCCGGAGGGCGCGCCGACGCTTCATCGCGCCTTCGAGGCCGGCCGGCCCGTCGATGCGCCGACCGAGGGCATCGCCGCCGACTCACTCGCGCCAAAGCGTGTCGGCGAAATGATGTTTCCTATCGCCGAGGCTTTCGTCGAGCGCTCGATATTGATCAGCGACGACGACATCATCGCCGCCCAGGCGGCGCTGTGGGACCGGGTGCGAATCATCTCCGAGCCGGGCGGTGCGGCCGCCTTCGCGGCGCTCCTGTCCGGCCGCTACAGGCCGGCTGCGGGCGAGCGCGTTGCCGTTCTGGTCTGCGGCGCAAACGCCAATCCGGCGAAATTCTGACAATATCCGGGGCATTATTGTTCACGTTTTGGGGAACCGCCTCGCCTTCGCCGTGTTTGTTGGTATCCTTAGGTGACGTGCAACCGCCTGGATGCACGAAGTACGCGCTAAGATTTTAGGTCTTCGCATCGTGCTTCCCGAAAATCGACTTTTCGGGTCCATGCGATAGACTCGTGAGGTCCGGGCTGTCCCGCCCGGCCAGGAAGGGCCGATGACGCAACGACCCATCTTCACCAGCCATCGCAGCCTGGCCGGGCGCCTTGCCTTGAGCCGGCTGGCGACGCAGGTCTCAATAATTGTCGAGCGCGGCTGGCCGTTGCTGCTGCCGCTGATCATCGTCGCCAGCCTGTTCCTCAGCATCTCGTGGCTCGGCCTGTTCCCGCTTTTGCCCGATTTGGCGCGGATCGGTCTCATCACGGCATTCGGCGTCGCAGCGCTTGCCGCACTCTATCCATTGCGTTTCTTCCGCACGCCATCCAGGGCCGAGGTCGACCGCCGCATCGAGGCGGCCAATCGATTGCTGCACAGCCCGGTGCAGGTCCAGACCGATCGCCCGAGCGGCAAGGAAAGCATTTTTTCGCAAGCCCTGTGGCGCGAGCATCAGAGGCGCATGGCGGACCGGCTGGGCGACCTTGGCGGCGACGTGCCGCGCACGCGCGTCCCCGAGCATGACCCGTGGGCGTTGCGCGCCGTTGCAGCGCTTTTGTTGGTCACCGCCTTTGCCTTCTCCTTCGGGCCGTCGGGCGGCAGGCTGAGTGACGGCTTCGTTGCCCGTGCCGCGCGCGACGCCGTGCCGCCGCGCATCGACGCCTGGGTGACGCCGCCGGCCTATACCGGCCGGCCGCCGGTATTCCTCACAGCTCCGGTTCTTGCCAACCCAGTCCTTGCCAACAACGTCGATCAAGCGGCCCCAACCTTCACCGTTCCGGAGGGCAGCGATATATCGCTGCGCGTCACCGGCGGTTCGGGCGAGGAAACGCTGAGCTACGCCGACGCCGGCGGCAACACCCGCGCCATCGATCCGACCGGGCCGCAACTCACCAAGCCGGAGGCAAATACGGCAACGGCTTCCAACGTGCGCCAGTTCGCCGGCAAGCTGACGGCCGACGGCACGCTGACGCTGCAATCCGGCGATGGTGACCTCGGCCGCTGGGCCTTCGCGATAATCCCGGACAAGCCGCCGCAGATCCGCTTTGTCGGCGAGCCGAAACGCGCCGTTAACGGCGCCTTCGAACTCAACTACCAGATCGACGACGACTATGGTGCGGCCTCCGCCAAGGCGGTTTTCGCATTGGCCGATCCGCAGGCGCCCGAGGCGCACCCGCTCTATGGCCCGCCGGAAATGCCGCTGTCGTTGCCGCGCCGCGGCGGCAAGGCCAATGCCGCCAGGACGACGAAGGATCTGACCGACCACGTCTGGGCCGGTGGCAACGTCAAGCTGTCGCTCGTCGCCACCGACGGCGCCGGACACACGGCAACCAGCGAAACCAAGACGCTGGTGATGCCGGAGCGGCCATTCTCCAACCCGCTGGCGCGGGCGCTGATCGAGCAGCGCCGCATGCTGGCACTCGACGCCAATAGCAAGGATCGCGTGCTCGATCTGATGGATGCGATCACGCTCAGGCCCGAAGACACGTTCGACAACATGACGCACTACCTCGCCATCATGAGCGCCCGCACCCGGCTGAAGATGGCCGACAGCGACGACCAGTTGCGCGACGAGGTCGCTTACCTCTGGGAGATCGCGCTCGGCATTGAGGAAGGCAATCTTTCGGCGGCCGAGAAGCGGCTGCGCCAGGCGCAGCAGGCGCTGCAGGAGGCGATCAAGAACGGCGCCAGCGACCAAGAGATCGAGAAGGCGATGAAGGAACTGCGCGAGGCGATGAACCAGTTCCTGCAGGAATTCGCAGCGCGGGCGCAGCAGAATCCAAATGCGCCACAGATGCAGCAGAACGGCCAGGAACTGCGCCAGAGCGACATCGACCGCATGATGGACCAGATCGAGAACCTGGCGAAATCCGGCGATCGCGACCAAGCGCAGCAATTGCTGTCGGAGCTGCAGGACATGATGAACAATCTGCAGGCAGGCCGCCAGCAGCAAGGCGGCCAGCAGGATAGCGAGATGCGCCAGCAGATGGATAAGCTGGGCGAGATCATGCGGCGCCAGCAGGAGATGATGAACGACACTTTCCGTATGGATCAGATGCAGCGCGGCCAGCAACAGCGCGGGCAGAATCGCGACGAGCAGCTCGGCGAGAACGGTGAGCAAGGCCCGATGGGCGAAGAGGGCAAGCCCGGCCCGGGCGACGACCGCGATCCGCTCGGCCGGCCGAAGCCGATGACGCCGCAGGAATTTGCCGATGCGCTGAAGCAATTGCAGGAAGGCCAGGGCAAGCTGCAGAGCGAGCTCGAACAATTGAGGAAGGGCCTCGAAGGCATGGGCCTCGACCCCAATGAGGGATTTGGCGAGGCCGGCAAATCCATGGGCAATGCCGAACAGGCGCTCGGCGAGGGCGAGGGCGACCAAGCCGTCGGTCACCAGGGCCGCGCATTGGAAGCCTTGCGCAAGGGCGCCAAGGACATGATGAAGCAATTGCAGGCGATGCAAGGCGACCAAGGCGGCAACGGGCAGGGCGGACGCCAGCAGAATGCCGATCGTGACCCGCTCGGGCGGCCCCGCACCAGCGAGGGTCCCGATGACGGAAGTTCGGTGAGAGTGCCTGACGAGATTGACGTGCAGCGCGCCCGCCAGATCCTCGAAGCGATCCGCAAGCGGCTCGGTAACGCGCTCAGCCCCGATATCGAGCGCAGCTATCTGGAGCGGTTGCTGGAGCTGAAGTAAGGCTGCCCTCTATATTCGGAAGATCGCCGTGCGCGGTCCGTGGTGACCGCCATCGCCGGACTGAGCGACATGTTTAACGGTTGGTGAACGCCTCGCGAATCGCCTCTTCCATCCCGTCGATAGCCTCGCCGGAAGCGTTCGGATTGCGCCGCAGCACTACGTTCGAGGAATCGATGTCGCCGAACCCGTCGGCGGCCGTAAGTTCGCGGCAGCCGGCCGGGATGTTGCTGCGCGAGATCGGCGCAATCGCCAACCCGGAGGTGACGGCGAGCCGCAGGCCGCCATTGGTATCGCTGGTGTAGGCGACACGGTAGGCGAGACCGCGCTGTTCCAGCGACTTTATCGCGAAATCCTTGCACCAGCCGGCACGGTTGTAGAGCGCGATCGGTACCGGCCGCTCCTCCTGCATCTGGTGCAGCTCCGACGTCACCCATACGGTCGGGTCATGCATCAGCACCTCGCCGCCTGTGAGATCCTGCCATTCGAACACCACCGCCAGATCGAGTTCGCCGGCGGCGAGCGCCGCGATCTGCGCACCAGAATGCGCGTAACGGACGGTGATGTCGACCTGAGGATGGCGCTTGGCAAAGGCGCCGAGCGCGCGCGACAGGATCGCGTGGCCATATTCCTCCGGGATGCCGATGCGCACCGGGCCGCCGAGCGGCGCCGCGACCATCGATGCCGCCGTCTCGTCGAGCAGCGACACAATCCGGCGGGCGTTGGCGATGAGCTCGCCGCCGCGCCGCGTCAGCGCCACACCGCGCGAGCCGCGCTCGAACAGGCTGTCGCCGACCATGCCTTCGAGCTTCTTCATCTGCATCGAGACCGCCGACTGGGTGCGGCCGGCCCGCTCCGCCGCCTTGGTGAAATTGCCGGTGTCGGCGACCGCCACGAAGGTGCGCAACAGGTCGCTGTCGAGATTGGGTCGCATGCCGTCCGCCATAAGAATATCTGATAGCTGGCATCATTCCAATTCGTTTGCAACATGTCAAACGGCGGACGATAGTCATCTCACCCATTGGATATGCGGCCGCGAAATCGGCCGCGGACCAATCAAAAGTCCTCACTCGTACCCGCTGCCCGAAACGGTGGCGGGTTCTTTTTACCCGGATGCAGGCCTGCTTCCGACCGCGCATGCAGGAGACCGGAGCGCCTATGCAGAATCGGCTTGTGCTCGGCATCCTCAGCCTCTGTCTCGGCGTGCTGGTCTTTTCGCTGCAGGACCCGCTGGTCAAGGCGGTGTCGAGCCACTATCCGGTCACGGAGGTGATGGCGATCCGCTCGATCGTCGCACTGCCGATCCTGGTTTTCCTCGTGCACGCCGATGTCGGATTGCAGGCGATCCTGTCGAAGCGATTCGGCATGCTGACGATGCGCGCCTTCATCCAGTTCACCTCCTACACGGCCTACTATCTGGCAATCGCCGCCCTGCCGCTGGCTGACGCGGTGGCGCTCTATTTCATGGCGCCGCTGTTCATCATGGCGCTGGCCGGCCCTTATCTCGGCGAACGCGTGTCCTGGCAGGCGCTTGCCACCGTCCTGGTCGGCATGCTCGGCGTGCTGGTGATGGTGCGCCCGGGTGCCGGCTTGTTCGACTGGGCGGCGCTGCTGTCGCTAGGCTCGGCTCTGCTCTACGGTTTCTCGCAATTGATGGCACGCAAGATCGGCGACACCGAATCGTCGACCGTCATGGCGTTTTACCAGAACGGCGCCTATCTGGTCGGCGCTGGCTTGGTGGCGGGCTTGTTTTGGCTGGCAGGTATTGACCATGCCGTGCATCCGAGCCTCGAATTCCTCGTCCGGCCATGGGTTTGGCCGACAACGCTGGATCTCTTGAAGATGGGGGCATGCGGCTTCGTTGCCTCGGCCGGAATGATCCTGTTGTCGCAGGCCTACCGGCTGGCGCCCGCCAACAGCGTCGCCACCTTCGAATACACCGGCATCATCTGGTCGCCGCTATGGGGTTTTCTGTTCTTTGCCGAAGTGCCGCGACCGGCGACGGCGGCCGGCGCAGCCCTCATCATCGGCGCCGGCCTGTTTGCGCTCAATGCCAGCCGGCGCCGGAGCGGCGCGCCAGCCATTGCGGCGACCTGCGACCCTGCCTGAAGGCGGTCAGGCGAAGCAGGCGAGCACCTGTTCGACGCGGGCGCGGATTTCAGCCAGCGTGAACGGTTTTTGCACGACGTCGAGAATAATGCCGTCCAATTCCTCGGCGCGCTCGCGCTGGTCGGCATAGCCGGTCATCAGCATGATCTTCATCGCCGGGAAAAGGACCACTGCCGCCTTGGCCATCTCGATGCCGTCCATCTCGGGCATGCGGATGTCGGACAGCACAAGGTCGTAGCCACCTTGCGCCGCCCGGATCAGAGAAAGACCGTGCGCGCCGTCGGCGGCAATGGTGACATTATGCCCGGCGCGTTCGAGCGCACGGGCGGCGAGGGTGCGGACGGATTCATCGTCCTCGACGATCAGGAGCTTTGCCATGGGCAGGATATTTGACGGGGAAAAGTTGATGTTTCCTGAAAGCCAGGAAAGGCCATGAGGCCTTTTCAAAATTCGCTCCGGCGAGGCATATGGCGTGGTTTTCGAGAACCGGAGCGGAGCGGACATTCAAGTCCGTGAGCACCGGAAGCGCAGAAAACCGCGTCAGATGACCGCCGGAGTAGAATTTTCAAAAGGCCTCAGGCGTCGCCCTTGACGACGCCGACAAACGGCAATTCGCGAAACGCGTGGGCGACGTCCATGCCATAACCGACGACGAAATAATCGGGGCAGTCGAAGCCGACATAATCGGCGTTGAGCGTGGTCTGGCGGCGCATCCGCTTGTCGAGCAGCACGGCGATGGCACAGCTCCTGGCTCCGCGCGACAGCATGAGGTCGCGGGTGAAGCTCAGCGTCTTGCCGGATTCGAGGATGTCGTCGATCAAAAGCACGTCGCGGCCGGCGACCTCGTTGTCGATGTCGCGCAGCACCCTCACCTCACCGCTGGTCGTCCCGGCACCGTAGCTGGAGATGAAGATGAACTCGACCTCCGGCGACAGGCCGACATCGTGCATGGCACGGATAAGATCGGCGGCGAAAATGAACGATCCCTTCAGCACCGAGATTACCAGAAGGTCGTGGTAATGGTGCCCGGCGATCTCCTTGGCAAGTTCCAGGTTCCGCCGCGCGATGGCGGACGCCGAAAACAGGACTTCGATGTCCTTGCCGCGCACAACTGGCATTGGCCGCCTTTCCAAAAGTGATCGCCTCGCAGGCGAAGCTGACCGAAACGGTCTTCAACCCCGTTTCTAGGCATGTCGAGCCGGCTGGCAAAGCCAAATCTTTCGCAGGGCGCCCGCGAACGGTCGGATGTCCGCAGCGCATCGCGAACCGTTTATCTGGTAACCTGTTGATTTTCTGGCGCCGTTCTAACGAACCAGCGCGTGGCCGCCCGAAATCCAGAAGGCGGCAAAGGCGGCGCCGACGCCGGCAATCCAGAAGATCGGCCCACCGTGCAACCACAACGGCCGTTCGACGGCGGTTTCGGGCTTGCGCAACATGTCCATGCCTTCGATCGAAGGCGTAGAAATCATGCGCGTAGCCGGCGGCGCAAAGTCTGGACGCGTAAAATGGCGGGGCAGCACCTCATAATCGGCATCGATGACGTCGGCGGTCACGTCGCGCATGATGCGTTCCGGCTCGGCGGCCGGGTCGGTCATGATTTCGCCGGAAACCGGGCGCGCGGTTCGATCCTCAGCCATCATGGCCCAACACTACAGCACCTGTTCGCTGTTCGTTTCTTTTGGGTAAACGGAAATGGTTAACGCTTCCCCACCGGAACCCCTGTGACTCGCTCGAAAAGCCCCCTAATTAACCGCCGGTTAACCATGCCGGCCGATGGTCTTTCCACAGAAAGGGCTGGCATCTTGCCGCCGAGAATTCCAGGTCGTCGAAAGTGATCCGCTTCGAAAATGTCGGCCTCCGCTATGGCATGGGTCCGGAGATCCTCCGCGACATCTCCTTGCACATTCCGGAGCGCTCCTTTCAGTTCCTGAGCGGACCTTCGGGCGCCGGCAAGACGACGTTGCTGCGGCTCCTGTTCATGTCGCTGAAGCCGACGCGCGGCCTGATCACCATTTTCGGCAAGGACCGCTCGCGCATCTCGCGCACCGAATTGCCGCATCTGAGACGCCGCATCGGCGTGGTGTTCCAGGATTTTCGCCTGCTCGACCATATGACCACCTACGAGAACGTGGCCTTGCCGCTGCGCGTGCGCGGCCGCGAGGAGGCGACCTACCGCACCGACGTCACCGAGCTGCTGAAATGGGTCGGCCTCGGTGAGCGCATGCATGTGCTGCCGCCAGTGCTGTCCGGCGGCGAGAAGCAGCGCGCCGCGATCGCCCGGGCCTTGATCGAGCAGCCCGAGATCCTGCTCGCTGACGAGCCTACCGGCAATGTCGACCCGCCGCTGGCGCGACGCCTGCTGCGGCTGTTCATCGAGCTCAACCGACTGGGCACTGCCGTGGTGATCGCCACGCACGACCTCGGCCTGATGGAACAGGTCGACGCACGGCGCATGATCCTGGCCGGCGGAAGGCTGGACATCTATGACTGAGCTTTCCGTCCAACAGTTCGAGGATCAGGACGCCGCGGCGGCAAAGCCCCGCGTTCAGCGCAAGATGGCGCCGATCGTGCCGGCGCAGAACGTCGCCGGCCGGGCGCTGGTGCTGGTCATCGCCATCATGACGTTTCTGTCTTGCCTGACCTTCGGCGCGGTAACGCTGGTGCGCGACACCGCCTCGGTCTGGCAGAATCAGATCTCGCGCGAGGCGACGATCCAGATCAAGCCGGTCGACGGCCTCGACATGGAGGCCGCGCTTGCCCAGGCCTCGCAGATCGCCGGCGAATTCCCCGGCGTGAAAAGCGCCGAGATCGTCGACCGCGAGGCAACGGCCCGGCTGCTCGAGCCCTGGTTGGGCTCGGGCTTGAACATCGATGAGCTGCCGGTGCCGCGCTTGATCATCGTCACCATCGACGAGAACAACCCGCCCGATTTTGTCGCACTGCGCGCGGCGATCACGCCGAAGCTGCCGAGTGCCTCGCTCGACGATCATCGCACCTGGGTTGACCGGCTGGTTGCCATGGCCCGGACCACGGTAACGATCGGCATCGCTGTGCTGGCGCTGATGCTGTCGGCGACGGTGCTGACAGTGGTGTTCGCGACGCGCGGCGCCATGGCCGGAAACGGCCACATCATCGAGGTGCTGCATTTCGTCGGCGCCGAGGCGCGCTTCATCGCACGCGAATTCCGCCGGCATTTTCTGGTTACCGGCATGAAGGGCGCCGCGGCAGGCGGCGCCGCGGCGATCCTCGTCTTCATCATCTTCTCCTGGTGGTCGTCACGCAACATGGCAACGCCGCAGGCCGACCAGGCTACCGCCCTGTTCGGCAATTTCGCCATCGGCTCCGCAGGCTATCTCGGGGTCGCTGTCATGGTGCTGGTGATCGGCGCGCTGACGGCGGCAACGTCACATTTCACCGTGGTTACCTATCTCAGCGACATCGACATTCGCCAGCCGGACGCCGGCTAAAGGAAAGATCGATCACGGATGAAAACGCATCGTCACGAAAATTGCATTTTTTTCCTACCAAAGGCCGTATTTCGGGATTAACCATGCGATGATGGACCGGGACTCGACCGATACCGCTGGGTGCATGCCGGTGCTGGTTGCGCGTCCGCATGAATTCACCAAGCCAGACGAGTTCGTCAAGCCAGATGGGTTCGCCAAACACGGGCGGCTGCTGGCAGCCCGCTCCTTGCGCATCTCGGCTCTCCTTCTGCTCGCTCTCGTGGCGCTGTTTGTCGCCGGCTTCGGCTGGTTCGCCAATACCGTCAGCCATCTGACGACGCCCGCCAATCCGGCAAGGGCCGACGCTATCATCGTGCTGACCGGCGGCCAGTCGCGCCTCGACGCCGCGATGGGCCTGCTTGCGTCAGGCAAGGGCGAGCGGCTGCTGATCAGCGGCGTCCATCCTTCCGCCAGCCGCCGCCAGCTTCAAGCCGCGACCGGCGGCGACAAGAGGCTGTTTTCTTGCTGCGTCGACATCGACCGCGCTGCGCTCGACACGATCGGCAACGCCGAGGAAAGCGCCAAATGGGTCGAGGACCACGCCTACGGCACCGTCATCCTCGTCACCAACAATTATCACATGCCGCGCAGCCTGCTGGAAATGGGCCGGCTGCTGCACGGCGCAAGGCTCGAGCCCTATCCGGTGGTCAACACCAACCTCGAGAATGGCGGCTGGCTGACCAAGCCGGAAGCGTTGCGCGTGCTGTTCACCGAATACAGCAAATACCTGCTGGCGCTGGCGCGCGGCATCATGCCGGCGAAGCAAACGCCCAACGGCGTCACGCTGGCCGACGCCGCGGGCGGAAACTGAACGGCACTGGCACTTTTCATTCCCTGGCTGTTGGATCCGAGCGCAAGCGCGCGATCTCCTGCTCGAGCCGTTCTATGCGCCTGTCGCGTTCGGCCAGAGCCGCCGCCACGTCGGCCGCTTCGAAACGCTGCGGGATATGCTGCGAGCAATTGGAATCCCAGGCCGAAACCGCAAACAGGATGACCTGCTCGGGTCGCGCTTTATAGTCGTGCGGCATCAGTCTTGCCGTCAGCTCGGCATCGCCCTCGACGACGCGCGCTTTGCCCCAGATCTTGATGCGCTGCCGCTGCGCATAGTCGATCAGGAACAGGAAAGCCTGCGGGTTGTCGCTGAGGTTGCCCTGAGTGATGAACTGCCTGTTGCCGGAAAAATCGGCAAAGCCGATCGTCCGCTCATCAAGTACCGTGAGGAACCCGGCAGGCCCGCCGCGATGCTGGATGTAAGGCTGGCCATCCGCATTGGCGGTCGACAGGAAGACACTGGTCTGGGCCTCGACGAAAGCGGCGAGATCGGGCGTGATTGCTGCCTGCCAGCCGCCACGCTCCTCGACACGGGCATAGGTCTGGCGCGTGCCCTTGCGGGCCTGGATCGCCTTGACCGTCGGTGTGAAGGCGACATCGCTGGTGTGAGCGTTCATCAAAACCCTCCTGAAGCGCCGAACTGCGCTGCATTACTCACTCCGGAAATAGAGCCTTCCATCTTCGAGATGCAGATGCCATATCTGCAATCTATCCTTCCACTTTTCGGAAGGAGCAATTTTTCGGGAGAGCTATGGATCGCCTCCAGTCCATGTCGCTTTTCGTTGCCGCGGCGGAGACAGGCAGTCTTTCGGCCGCTGGGCGCCGCTTCGGCATTCCGCTGACAACTGTCAGTCGCAAGATTTCGGACCTGGAAAAACACCTGAAGACACGGCTGTTGAATCGCTCGGCGCGGCAGCTGTCACTGACCGACGCGGGCCACGCCTATCTCGCCGCCTGTCGTCGCATTCTCGACGAGGTCGGCGAGGCCGAGCGGACAGCCGCGGGGGAATACAGCGCCCCGACCGGCGAACTGATCGTTACCGCACCGATCGTCTTTGGCCGCCTGCATGTGCTGCCGGTCGTCACCGGCTTCCTCGCCGCCTACCCCGACGTGAGCGTCCGGCTGACGCTCGCCGATCGGATAACCCAGTTGGTCGAGGAGCACATCGATCTCGCCATCCGCATCGGCCAGCTTGCCGATTCGAGCCTGATCGCCCTCCGCCTGGGATCGATCCGCCGCGTCGTTTGCGCGAGCCCGGCCTATCTCGCCGAGCACGGCACGCCGAAAACCCCGCAAGAGCTTGCGGCGCACAGTGCAATCACCTTCGAAGGGCTCACCGCCGCCAGCTGGAGCTTCGCCACCGGCAAGGCCGAATTCGCCGTGCCGATCCGCTCCCGGCTACGGGTCAACACCGCTGAGGCGGCAATCGATGCGGCGATTGCTGGCGTCGGCGTGACCAGGCTGCTTTCCTACCAGATCGCCACCGCAATTCGATCGGGTACGCTACGCCCTGTGCTGCAGGAGTTCGAGCCCGAGCCATGGCCGGTAAGCCTCGTCCATGCCGGCCAGGGGCTGCTGCCGGTGAAGCTGCGCGCGTTCCTCGACTTCGCGGCCCCGCGCCTGAAGCAGCGCCTGGTACAGGCGGCGTGGCAGGCGTGACGGAGACGGCCTATCGCAAGACCGGAACCGATCTCCGGCCTCGCGCCGTTTCCTTTTTGCCGGCGCTTGGTGTAACCAACGCACACCTCCTCACCGGGCACTTGCTGCATGCTCCATATCCGCTCGCTGGCGTTCAATCTCGCCTTCTACCTCAATTTGATCGTCCAGATGATCCTCTGGACCCCGTATTATTTCCTGTCGCCGCGCCATCGCGCCTGGTTTGTGCCGAAATTCTGGTCGCGCACCAGCATGTGGCTCTACGACAAGATCGCCGGCACCAGGAGCGAGATCACAGGCCAGGAAAACCTGCCCAAAGGCTCCTTCATCCTGGCGCCGAAGCACCAATCCTTCTGGGACGCGATCGCCTTCCTGCCGTTCCTCGACGATCCCGTTTACATATTGAAGCGGGAGCTGACCTGGATCCCGTTCTTCGGCTGGTACATCTTGAAAATGCGGATGATTCCGGTCGACCGCGGCAGCCGGTCGAAGGCTTTGAAGATGGTGATCGCCGCGACCAAACAGGAATTGGCGCGCAATCCCCGCCAACTCATCATCTATCCCGAGGGCACGCGCCGGGCGCCGGGCGACGAACCGGTCTATAAATACGGCATCGTCGAACTCTATGCGCAACTTGGCATTCCGGTGGTGCCGGTCGCTCACGTCGCCGGCCTCTATTGGCCGCGCCGTAAATTCCTGCGCTATCCCGGCACGATCAAGGCGCACTTCCTGCCGCCGATCCCGCCCGGCCTCGGCAAGGATGAATTCATGCAACGGCTGATCGGCGAGACGGAAGCCGCCTGCGACCAGCTCCTCGTCGAGGCGGCGCAGACGCCGAACCCGCCGCCGATGCCGCCGACGGCAGTGAAAAGGCTTGGTGAGCTGGACGCGAAACCTGAAATGAAAGGCTGAAACAACAGCCTCAGATGCCGCAAGGGCTCACGGCAGGGCAGCCAGAGCGGCTGTCGCAACCAGCGTCACGGCAAACACCAGATTGACGATCCGCGAAGCCAAGGGTTTGCGCAACATACGTGCAAAGGCCGCGCCGGCGAGAAGCCACAAGAGATGAATGGCAACGATCATCAAGGCGAGGACCGCCAGCTTGGCTGAAACAGCAAGATCGCCGGCGCCAGAAGACGCGCCGGCGAACACGGCGGCAATCGCCAAATCTGGTTGGGGGTGGCCCACCCCAATACGTAACCCACAACGTCCGGGGGTACGGGCCGCACCACCGCCCCCCCCCGCCTGTGGCGGCGCCGTCGCTATCTTGAACGCCAGGTAAAGGATGTAGGCCGCTGAGGCGACCGCCAGCAGCGCCGCAAGCTTCGGCAACGCGGCGAGAACGGCCATGATGCCCGTCGCCACCACCAGCAGCACGAGGATCGTGCCGAAAACGATGCCCGAGGCATAGCGGAGCGAATCACGCAGGCCGAACGCGGCACCGACCGCGGTGACGCTTATCGTCGCCGGTCCCGGGCTGCCCATGACGATGGCCGATGCCAGCACAAGCGCCAGCAATTGCTGCCATAGCTGCTGATCGATAAGAACCTGTGCGGCCATGCGGCGTCCCTGCATCCTGCGACGATGCAGGGACGGTAAGGCAAGGCGGCGGTGCCCGTCTTGAACGATCGTGCAAGCTCGTTCGCGCTCAGCTGACGGATCTACTGCTTGAATATCCTGGATAGATAAGCAGCTCCAAACCGCGGCTAGGCGCTGGCTTTGTCGAGTTCGGCGATATCGTCCGGGCTGAGCTGCAACGACGCGGCACGAACCAGGCTGTCGAGCTGGTCGAGCGTTGTCGCGCTGGCGATCGGAGCGGTGACGCCGGGGCGCGCCATCACCCAGGCAAGCGCCACTTCCGCCTGCTTGGCCGAATGTCTGCCCGACACGGCGTCGAGTGCTGAAAGAATGCGCATGCCGCGCGCGTTGAGATATCCTTTGACACCACCGCCGCGCGGGCTTTTGCCGAGGTCGGCTTCGCTCCGGTACTTGCCGCTTAAAAAGCCCTTGGCGAGGCTGAAATAGGTGATGACGCCGATGTCCTCGGCCGCGCACAGATCGCGCAGCGGACCATCGAAGGACGAGCGGTCGTAGAGATTGTATTCCGGCTGCAGCACCTCGTAGCGCGGCAGGCCGCGCAGGCTTGCTACGTCGAGTGCGGCGCGTAACTGGGCGGCGTCGAGGTTGGAAGCGCCGGCATAGCGGATTTTGCCCGTGTCGAGCAGTTTCTGGTAGGCGCCGAGCGTTTCTTCATAGGGAGTGGCCGGATCAGGCCAGTGCGACAGATAGAGATCGATGGTATCGACCTGCAGCCGCTTCAGCGAGGCGTCGATGGCCTTTTCGATATAGGCGGCGGACAGATCCCTCTTGCCCTGGCCCATGTCCGAACCGACCTTGGTGATGACGACAACCTTGGCGCGGTTCCCGCGGCTCTTCATCCATTTGCCGATGATGGTTTCGGATTCGCCGCCCTGGTGGCCGGGAATCCAGCGCGAATAGGAATCGGCCGTGTCGATGGCGTTGAGGCCGGCGTCGACAAAGCGGTCGAGCAGGTCGAACGAGGTTTTCTCATCGGCGGTCCAGCCGAACACATTGCCGCCCAGAACCAATGGCGCGATGGATAGGTCGGTGCGACCGAGACGACGTTTCTGCAAGGCTGATCTCCATGGTGATTCATGCTGGGGCGGGTGGGAGCCGCCGACCGGGCTAACCTATGGCGTGCCGCGGCAACGTCAAACGCATAGCCTTTTTTCCAGCCCGCCGGCGCTTCACAAAGCCGCGACCCGCCGCGCCCCGTGTCCAGCCAATGGCTATTGGCTCTGGCATCGAAATTCGCCAGGCGGCAGTCCTACGGCGCGATTTCGGCAATGCCGAGTCTGGTGCCTTCAAGAAGCGTCTTCGCCGCCTCAGGACGCTGGTCCCCGATATCCAAACCAGCATTCTCTGAGGAAACATCTGGCAAATTTAGCACATAGATTGTCAAATCTGCCAATTCTGACTTTTGCCGGCCGGCCGTAAGTTCCGCGGCGCCGACGCAAATCTCGGCGCGGTCTGGCCGGGCCCAGACTGTTTGCCCCGGATCGTTTGTTATGGAGACCGGCATGAAAGCAATTGTATTTGACGCAATCGGCTCGCCGCGCGACGTGCTCTATGTGGACGACCTGCCGATGCCGCGGATCGGCGACGGCGAGGTGCTGGTCAGGATGGTCTCGGCCTCGATCAATCCGGGCGACTTCCTGTTTATCCAGAATCTCTATCCCGAACCGAAGAAGCCGCATTTTCCCCGGCAGATCGCGGGAAACCATGGCGCCGGCATCGTCGAAGCCGTCGGCGCGAACGTCTTGCTGGATCCGGGCACGCTTGTCGCGTTCAGCTATTATGGCAGTTGGGCCGAGTACGCGGCCATTCCCGCCGAATGGCTGATCCCGTTGCCTGCCGGCTATCCGGTCGAACGCGCCGGGCAGATGGTGAACCCCATTACCGCGTGGGATCTGATGGTGGATTCCCGTGTGCAGCCTGGCCAGTGGCTGGCTGTCACGGCCGGCTATTCGTCGATTTCGACAATGGTGATGCAGTTCGCCCAACGACGCGGCATCAACGTCATCGCGCTGGTGCGGCGCTCGCACCAAAGCTTTGACCTGAAGACGCTTGGCGCCGCCGCCATTCTTGACCTTTCGGACTTGAAGGCAAGCATCCGGGAAGCGGTGATGGATATCACCGGTGGCGCCGGATTGAACGGGATTATCGACAATGTCGGCGGACCTGCCAGCGGCGAATTGATCCGCACCCTGGCGCTCGGCGGGCAGATGGTGATCAATGGCGGCATGAGTGCCGAGCGCTTCGAACTGCACAATTTCGATGTGTTGCTGAGCGGCGTCGAAATCAGGGCGAATATCTATCGCTACTTCTTTTCGCCGCCGGTCGAAGCCGACCGGCCTGTGCTACGCGAGATCATCGACATCTTCGGCCAGCCCGGCTTCCACGTTCCTGTCGGCGGTCTCCACCCGCTGACCGAGTTCAAGCTTGCCGTGGCAAACAGCCTGGATCGCGCCGATCTTGGAAAACAGATTTTCAGGATGTAGCCCGGACCACGACACCGAAAACATCATGGTCAACGATAACAGAAGCTACGTCGCGATCCGTCTTGTCACCTCTTCCAGCCAGTGGTCGCTTATACCCAGTGCTTCGAGGTGCTCCAGCGTGCTGAGCACGTAGTCCTCATTCCTCCCCGACTGGCCGACGGCGCCGCGAACGACGGCCGCCGCCGCCGCCGCGTCGAGTGCACCGGCATATTGCTCATGGCTGCGGTCCACGACATAGGCGATGGCTTCGACCGTCTCGCCCCCATCCGTCTCACTCTTGTCGAGGCGAACGCTGAGCATACGTTCGAGATAGACGTTGGTGACCAGCTCACGTTCGCGCAGATAGGTGATGACCTCGTTGCGCAGCTCGCCTGGAACCCGGAACGCCAGCCCGATGCAGGAGCCGCCGCGGTCGAGGCCGAGCACCAGGCCCGGCCGTTCGCGCGTGCCGCGATGCACGAAAGAATAAACGCAGAGCGAACGGCGGTAGCCATGCAGGCGGGCGCGCCGCGTCTCGACATGCGCGAATCCCGGTCGCCAGATCAGTGAGCCGTAGCCAAAAACCCAAAAATCGCCCATATCGCCAAGCCTGATTGTGACGACCACCCCACCGGTGGTGTTTCAGTCCGTCTACCTGTTGTTGCCGCAAGCGACAGCCCACCCATGCCACCCGCGTTAACGAAAGCCGCAGCATGACGTCAAGTGACGAGCGCCCGCCGCCCAACCAACGTCGCCGCCTGTTGTGGCTTGCCGCTTTCATCCTCGTGCTGTTCGGCATCTACAGCGCCGGCTGGTTCTACCTGGCGGACCTGGTCGAGAGCGCAGCCGGCAAGGCGGTGACCGATCTCGACGAAAAGGGCATCAAGGCCGACTGCGCCAATCTCGCGGTCAGCGGCTATCCCTTCAGCTTCACCGTTTCCTGCGACAGTCTGGCTTACGAGGACGACAGCCGCAACGTCGCTGCCTCAACCGGCAAAATCAACGCCGCCACGCAGATCATACGGCTTCTGTCGCCTGCCGCCGAGCTCAGGGGGCCGCTCAGGACCTCGGTTCCCGGCATGACGCCGCTGTGGATCGACTGGGATGATTTGCAAGCCGGCATGAAGCTGTCTTGGCCGCTGCCGAGGCACCTCTCGCTGCAGGCGGAAGGCCTGTCCGGCCAGACCGATCCGGCGGACGATACCGATCCCGTCTCGCTGTTCAGTGCCGGAACCGCCGCAGGGCAATTGCGTCCAAACGGCCAGGATATCGACTATGCCGGCAATTTCACCGATCTCGAAATCGATGCGGCGGCCATCGACGGGCGCGTCTTGCCGCCGTTCGACGGCAGTGGCGACGTGACGCTGAAGAACGGCGTGGCGCTGATCAAGACAAATCCGAAGAGCCTGCGCGGCCAGGCTGCCGAAATCCACAAGCTCGATCTGTCGTCCGGAACTGCGCGCATCACCGTTTCCGGACCGCTGTCGGTCGACGACGACGGTCTCATAAATGCCGACCTGACGATCAAGCTCAACGATCCAAAGGCCGTGGCGGCAATCCTCGCCACCGCCATCCCCGAGCAGAAGAAAGAGATCCAAGCCGGCTTTGCCGGACTGGCGCTGCTCGGCAACCAGCCGTCGATGCCGCTGAAGATCGTCAAGGGCAAGGCCTCGCTCGGCTTCATCCCGCTAGGCAAGATCAAGCCGCTCGATTAGGCGGTCTGGCCTGCGATCGGCTTGCCGCGGGCTTACCCCTTTACCGGGTGTTCGACTGCCTGGCGGCCGAAATCCGGCGCGTCGATGTCCTGGCCCGCCTCGATGATCGAACGGCGGACGGCGCGGGTGCGGGTGAACAGGTCGAACAGTTTTTCGCCGTCGCCCCAGCGGATCGCCCGTTGTAGCGACGCTAGATCCTCGGAAAACCGCGCCAGCATTTCGAGGATAGCGTCCTTGTTGTGCAGGCAGACGTCGCGCCACATCGTCGGGTCGGAAGCCGCAAGACGGGTGAAGTCGCGAAAGCCGGAGGCCGAGTACTTGATGACCTCGGACTTGGTCACCGACTCCAGATCGTCGGCGGTACCGACGATGTTATAGGCGATGATGTGCGGCAGGTGCGAAACGATGGCCAGCGTCATGTCGTGATGCTGGGGGTCCATGGTGTCGATGTTGGAGCCGCAGCGGCGCCAGAATTCGGATAGCTTTTCCAGCGCCTCGGCATCGGTGCCGGGCAGCGGCGTGAAGATGCACCAGCGGTTCTCGAACAGTTCGGCAAAACCGGCATCCGGTCCCGATTTTTCGGTGCCGGCCAGCGGATGGCCGGGAATGAAGTGAACGCCCGCCGGCACATGCGGCTGCATCTGCGCGATCACCGACGCCTTGGTCGAGCCGACATCGGTGAGGATGGCGCCCTTTTTCAGCGCCGGTGCGATCTCCGCGGCGACCGTGCCCGAAGAGCCGACCGGCACCGAAACGATGACCAGATCGGCGTCGCGAACCGCTTCTTCCGCATCCGTCGTGTAGGTGTCGCCAAGGCCAAGTTGGCTGGCCCGCGCCAGCGTCGCTTCGCTGCGCGTCGAAATGGCGACTTGGCCGGCGAGTCCTTCGCGGCGGATGACCCGCGCCAGCGACGAACCGATCAGGCCGATGCCGACCAGCGCGATCTTTTCGAACATCGGTGATGTCATGGTTCTAGCTTTTCAGAAATGTCGCGAGTGCGGCGACAACGCCGCGATTGGCCTCTTCGGTGCCGATGCTCATGCGCAGCGCGTTCGGAAATCCGTAGCCGGAAACCCGCCGCAATATGTAGCCGCGCTGGCTGAGATAGTCGTCGGCGGCCGCCGCCGAATGCTTTTCGTCCTCGGGAAAGTGGATGAGGATGAAATTGCCGACGCTCGGCGTCACCCGCAGCCCGAGCCCGGTCAATTGCTCGCTCAGCCAGGCCAGCCAGGTCTCGTTATGGGCGACGCTGCGCTCGATATGGACGCGGTCGCGGATCGCGGCGATGCCGGCCTCGATCGCCGTCGCATTGACGTTGAAGGGGCCGCGCACGCGGTTGATCGCATCGACGATGTGCATTGGCGCATACATCCAGCCGATCCGCGCCCCGCCAAGGCCCAATTTCGAGAAGGTCCGCGTCATGACGACATTATCGGTGCCGCCCACCAGTTCGACACCGGCTTCATAGTCGTTGCGCCGGACATATTCGGCATAGGCGGCATCCAGCACCAGAAGCACGTTTCGCGGCAGGCCGGCATGCAGGCGGCGCACTTCCTGGAACGGCACGTAAGTGCCGGTTGGATTGTTGGGATTGGCAAGGAAGATGATCCTGGTACGCGGCGTCACCGCGGCCAGTATTGCATCGATATCGGCGCGTTCATCGGTCTCCTTGACCGTCACCGGGACAGCACCGGCCGACTGTATGTAGATCTTGTAGACCATGAAGCCGTGTTCGGTGATGATCGCCTCGTCGCCGGGAGCGAGGTAGGTCTGCGCAAGCAGGCCCAGGATCTCGTCGGAACCGTTGGAGCAGATGATGTTCGCCGGATTGAGCCCATGCACCTCAGCGATCGCTTCCCTCAGGCGCCTGGCGCTGCCGTCGGGATAGACCGCGAGCTTGTCGGCAACCGCGCGCGCGGCCTCTATTGCTTTCGGCGAAGGACCGAGCGGGTTCTCGTTCGACGACAGTTTGTGGACCTTGGCGACACCGGCGGGCGCCGTGCTCTTGCCGGGCACATAGGCTTCGATGTCCATGATGCCGGCGCGGGGCGTTGGACGTGTCTGGTCCGGTGTCTGGCTCATATTATGAAATCCGTCGAGGGTGCCTCCATCCGAAGGCCGCAGCGGAAATACAAGCCATGGCCCGGAATGTCGAGGGGCGGCAATTCAGGATGAAGAACTTGCCGTTGACGAAGCCACGCGCGAGTCATAGAAGAGCAGCGACAGTTCCGTGGTGATTTGGCCGGTCGGCTTGCAGCCACGTTAAACAACTTGCTAAAGGGCCGTTTGCATCTTGTAACCGGCTTTGCGAAGGCATGGCCGGTTTTTTGTTGCCCTGACTGGTTGTTGCCCCAGACCGGCGGACAACTGAAGGCGGGGCAAGGAGATGTGATGGTCGCTCTGCGCGCTCGAAAAACCAACAACGAGGCCGACCAGCCGTCGAGCCCGGTGTTGCGTTTCGGCGCCGACAAGCCGCTCAAGCTCGACGCCGGCACGCTGCTGTCGCCGTTCCAGATCGCCTACCAGACCTATGGCACGCTCAACGATGCGCGCTCCAATGCCATCCTCGTCTGCCATGCGCTGACCGGCGACCAGCATGTCGCCAACACCAATCCGGTGACCGGCAAGCCGGGCTGGTGGGAGGTGCTGATCGGCCCCGGCAAGATCATCGACACCGACCGCTTCTTCGTCATCTCGTCCAACGTCATCGGCGGCTGCCTCGGTTCCACCGGCCCCGCCTCGACCGATCCCGCCACCGGCAAGCCTTACGGGCTCGACCTGCCGATCATCACCATCCGTGACATGGTGCGCGCGCAGCTGATGCTGGTCGAGCATTTCGGCATCGAAAAGCTGTTCAGCGTGCTAGGCGGCTCGATGGGCGGCATGCAGGTGCTGCAATGGGCCTCCAGCTATCCCGAGCGCGTCTTCTCGGCGCTGCCGATCGCCACCGGCGCCCGCCATTCCTCGCAGAACATCGCTTTCCACGAGGTCGGCAGGCAGGCGGTGATGGCCGATCCGGACTGGCATGGCGGCAAATATTTCGAGCATGGCAAGCGGCCGGAAAAGGGGCTGGCGGTGGCGCGCATGGCCGCCCACATCACCTATCTGTCGGAAGCAGCGCTGCACCGCAAGTTCGGCCGTAACCTGCAGGACCGCGAAGTTTTGACCTTCGGTTTCGATGCCGACTTCCAGATCGAGAGCTATCTGCGCCATCAGGGCATGACCTTCGTCGATCGCTTCGATGCCAATTCCTATCTCTACATGACCCGGGCGATGGACTATTTCGATCTCGCCGCCGACCATGGCGGCCGGCTGGCCGATGCCTTCGCCGGCACCAAGACGCGCTTCTGCCTGGTCTCCTTCACCAGCGACTGGCTGTTCCCGACCGAGGAGAGCCGCTCGGTCGTCCACGCGCTGAACGCGGCCGGCGCTTCGGTATCGTTCGTCGAGATCGAGACCGACCGCGGCCACGATGCCTTCCTGCTCGACGAGCCGGAACTGTTCGCCGCCATCAAAGGCTTCATCGCCTCGGCCGCGCGGGCGAGAGGGCTCGGCGCATGACCCCGAAAAGTTGCAGACTTTTCGGATCAGGATCATGCGCCAAGCAGAAGGCGAAGCCATGAGCGTCAACCGCGCCCAGCGCGTCGACCTCGAAGTCGTCGCCGCGCTCATCCCGCCGCAGTCGCGGGTGCTGGACGTCGGTTCCGGCGACGGCCTGCTGCTCGAATTGCTGCAGGAGACCAAGAAGGTCGATGGCCGCGGGCTGGAGCTGTCGCAGCGCGGCGTCAACGAATGCGTGGCGCGCGGCCTGTCGGTCGTCCAGGGGGATGCCGACAAGGACCTCGAATTCTACCCCGACAAGGGTTTCGACTTCGTCGTTTTGTCGCAGACCTTGCAGGCGACCCGCAATCCGAAGCTGGTGCTCGACGAGTTGCTCCGGATCGGCAACCGCGCCATCGTCTCTTTCCCCAATTTCGGCCATTGGCGGGTGCGCTTTTCGCTGCTCTTCAACGGCCGCATGCCGGTGACCAAGGACCTGCCCTATTCCTGGTACGACACGCCCAACATCCATTTCTGCACCATTCGCGACTTCGTCAATCTGTGCGACGAGCTTGGCGCGACCGTAGAAAAGGCAACTGCGCTCGACGCCAACGGCCAGAGGATCGGCTTCTCCATGCCGTGGTGGTTCTGGAACTTTTTCGGTCAGCAAGCGGTGTTTCTGCTGAAACGATAGGTTTAACCGGCAGAAACCACGAACCACTGATCTGCGCGGCAAAACCCACCGTTATCCTGACATTCCGCCTTACATGATCGCTCGGCAGATCATCGCCGACGCGTTTCTTCCGGGCTTCGCGCGGGCCTTGCCGACCATGCCGAGAAAATTTCTGACCAGCACCGATGATTTCGGCACGCCTGCGCTGTCCTTGTCGATGAGCGCGCCTGGATGGTCCGGCGGCTGGGATAGAGAGGTGATCCATGGGATCGTTGCAAAATCAGAATGTCGTCGTCGTCGGAGGCAGCCGTGGTGTCGGCCGTTCGATCGCGGAGGCCGCCCTCAAAGAGAGAGCGACGGTGCTGGCCGTCGCCCGCGGAAAACAGTCCCTGGCGCAATTTGCCTGGGAAATTTCGGGCGTTAAGACGCTCGCGGTCGATGCAACCGTGGACTCCGCCCCCGATCGGGTCTTCGCCGCGCTGGAGCCGGACGTCCTGGTGATCTGTGCAGGCGCGCTGGCCCCTTCCGCGCCGGTGCACGAACAGAACTGGAAGGCGTTCTCCGCAAATTGGGAAACGGACGTCAAGGCGTCGTTCCTGTTTTGCCGGTCCGCTCTGCGGCGTCCGCTCAAGCCGGGAACCCGGATCGTTCTGATCTCCAGCGGCGCGGCCTTGACCGGCGGGCCACCGAATGCCGGCGGCTATGCCGGAGCAAAACGCATGCAGATGTTCCTGGCCGGCCATAGCCAGAAGGAGTCCGATCGGCTCGGCCTCGGCCTGCGCTTCATGGCGCTCGCGCCGATGCGCATCATGCCGGAGACCGGCGTAGGCAAGGCCGGCGTCGACAGTATCGCGGCCTATATGGGCATCCAGCCCGCGGACTTCATCGCCGCCATGACCGACATGCAAACGCCGGCCGATGTCGGACGGGCGGTCGTCGCACTCGCCACCGGCCAGTCGCAAGGCAGTACCTTCATGGTGAGCGGGAGCGGGCTTGCCCCGGCCGCCTGAGGCGCGCGTAATGCAAACCTGACCCGGAACCCGGAAGCCGCATGACAGACGCTCAGCCACCTCTGGAGCCAGCACGCCAGCAAGGCCAGCCGATTCTCGATCGGCTGGCCTTCGAGAAGGTCACGGCGGCGCATCGCCGCGAGCTCAAGCTGCATTGCTACCGCATGATGGGTTCGCTGCACGAGGCGGACGACCTCGTCCAGGACACGTTTCTTCGCGCCTGGCGCGCCAGGTCGGAGTTCGACGGGCGGGGTTCGGTTCGCGGCTGGCTTTACACGCGACCAACGCTTGCCTCAACGCGCTGAAGGCGCGGACCAGGGCGCATCGCATTCTGCAGCAGCCCGGACAACCGCCCTCCCACGGCTCGGCTACAGGCGGGCCGTCGGCCGAAATTACCTGGCTGGAGCCCTACCCCGATGCCGAGCTTCCAGGCCTCGTCGACAGCGGGCCAGGTCCGGAAGCGCGTTACGAGAGCCGCGAAGCCGTCCGGCTCGCCTTCGTCGCCGCGATCCAGGATCTGCCGCCCAGGCAGCGCGCCGCGCTGCTGCTTTCCGACGTGCTGGGGTGGTCGGCTGTCGAGACGGCGCGTTTGCTGGGCGGATCGACGGCTTCGATCAACAGTGCATTGCAGCGCGCCCGCGCAACGCTTGCGGCGCGTTACCCTCAGGGACGGCCCGAGGCCCGATCGCGGCCCAATCCAGAAGAAGGACGACTGCTCGAGCGTTACATGCAGGCCTGGCAAGCCGCCAATCTCGACAGCTTGATCGAGCTGCTGCGTGAGGACGCCACCATCACATGCCGCCCTGGCGCGAATGGTATCAAGGCCGGGAGGCGATCCGCGGTTTCTTCGAGACCGTCTGGGGGAATTTTGGCGGCTTCCGCACGGTGGCCACCGCAGCCAATGGCCAGCCGGCGGTCGGGGTCTATTCCCGCAGTCGCGATGACCCGGCGTGGCGGGCCCATTCCCTGCATGTGTTCGAGCCCGCTGAAGGCGGAATCGCCTCTTTGACGATCTATGTCGGGCCGCTCGGCCCCAGTCTGTTTCCGGCCTTCGGCCTGCCGCCGGCCTAGACTTGGCCCCTGCGGCAAGGTCTTAGCGGTCAAGTTCAGGGAAATACGGGTCCGAGAAAAACCGGCGGTCGCGCTCGCCCTGCAGACAGTCGATCGGCGCGTCGATGCGGATCGTCCTCAGGTCCTCCTTGGGATACTCGATGCCGCTGACCTCGAGCACCAGCTTGCGGCGGATGGCGGTGGCGAATTCGGAAGCCGCATAGATCGGCAGCACGAAGGAGCCCGGCCCGCCGGTGACGCATTCGGCATAATACCGGTCGAGATGGCTGAAGGTGGGTGACGGGCTGATCAGGATCGGTAGCCCGTTAATGACGATGCCCTTCGCCAGCGCCGCGTCGCGCGCCGTTGTGACCGGCAAGCCGCTATTGTTTGGGCCGTCGCCCGAGACATCGATGACGCGGCGTTTGCCGACGAAGGTCATGCCGTCGAAAAGCGCGGCGCCGAAGGCAAGTGCGCCGGAAATCGAGGTGCCGCGAAAGCTCCTGAACGGGCGGGCCGCGATCTTGTCGGCGAAAGCGTTGGCGCTCTCCTTGCTGTCGATGACCTGCCAGGCAATGACCGCATCGTCGCGGATGGTGCCTGCCCATTCGAAATAGGTGATGGCGATGCGGCCGGAGGTGCCGGCACGCGCGGCGTTGATGAAGTCGGGATGGCGCAGCGCCGCGACATAGCCGGCGCGCTGCAGGGCAAACTCCCTTTCATCCATCGACTGCGAAATGTCGACGGCCAGCACCAGCTCGACGTCGACGGCAACGGCATCGGCGGGCGCGGCCACAGGTGCTGCCGGGGCGCAGGCAAGGCAGGCGAGCAGGGTGAGAGCGTCAAGCATGGTCGGTCGGAACGTTCCCATCTGAAACGATCGCGACAGTTTTTCGCCGCGATCGCGGCGAAATAAAGCTTGGCTTCTATTTCTTTCGGCCGGCCGAGGCGGTAGCCGGGGGCGGTTCGATGGCGCCTGCCCTGACACGGGCCGGCTTGAGGGCCGGTTGGCCGGCATCCTTGAGGATGGTCAACGCCCGCGGGAAGAAGCGGATATTTTGCTGGCCGCGGCCGATATTGAGGATCGCGGCGTCGGGAAGGCGCTTCTCCAGCATCGACAGCACTTGCCTCAGCGCCGCGCCGTCGAACGCATCCAGCGCCTCGTCGATGATCACCCATTTCGGTCGCCGCAAGGCGAGCCTGGCAAAAGCCAGCAGACGCTGCTCGTCGTCGCTGAGCTCACGCTCCCAGCGTGCCGAGCGATCGAGCGAGGACGACAGGCGTTGGAGCCCGACCTCGGCCAACGCTGCCGAAATCTCGGCATCGCTCACGGTTGCCGCGCCATCTGAATGGTTGAGCACCTCGCGCAGCGTGCCAAGCGGGAAATAGGGGGTACGCGGAACAAAGATCGGCGCTTCTCCGGCCGGCATGCCGATCCGTCCGCTGCCCCATGGCCACAAACCGGCAATGGCGCGGAAGAACAGCGTCTTGCCGGCGCCCGGATCTCCGGTAATCATAACGCGGTCGCCGGCGCGGATTTCGACATGCGGCTCGGCAAGCTTGGTGCATCCGTCCGGCGAGGCAATCTCAAGTTTCTCGAAGGTCAGGCTGCCGTCCGGGTTTTCGCCGAAGGCGATGCGCCTTTCCGTATCGTGCAGCGCGTCGGTGTCGCCAAGCGCGATGCGGAAGTCGGCGACCCGCATCAGCGTGGCGCGCCAATCGGCGATACCGCCGATATTGTTGATGAACCAGCGCAGCGAGGAATGGACCTGGTTGAAGGCGCCGACTGCCATCATCAACCCGCCAAAGCTGATATCGCCGGCAAAATAGACCGGTGAAGCGACGAGGATCGGCGCGACGACAGTGATCCAGCCATAGGTATCGGTAACCCAGGAAAGATTGATCTGGGCGCTGTAGATACGCCGCATGGCGCCCAGCACCATGCCAAGGTCGAACTCGAGCCGGCGCCTGGCATCGGCCTCGCCATGCGCAAGCGCGATGGCATCGACATTCTCGTTGACGCGAACCACCGAGGAGCGCAGCTCCGCTTCACGCGTATAGCGATCGTTGTTGAAGCGGATCAGCGGCCGCCCGACCAGCCAGCTCAACCAGGAGGCGGTGCCCGCATAGAGGATCGCCGCCCAGACCATGTAGCCGGGTATGGCCAGCGAATGGCCGCCTATATGGAAGACGAAGCCGGAAGACAACGACCACAAGACGCCAACAAAGGAGGCAAGCAGGATGCAGGACTGCAGCAGGCCGATGCCGAGACCGGTAGAAAGATCGGAGAGATGCCCGGCATCCTGTTGCAGGCGCTGGTCGGGATTGACGCCGATGGCGCCGGCATGGGTCAGTCGGAAGGCGCGCGCCGGCCGCATCCATTCGCCGATCAGGTCGAGCGTCAGGGCCTCGCGCAGCTTCAGGCGGAGCATCTGGTCGAGCCAGGTCTGGCCGACATTGAGCACCACAAGCCCGCCAGCGATGCCGGCAAAGACCAGAAGCTGATGCAGGAAGCCCTGCATGTCGCGCCGCGCCAGCGCGTCGTAGAAAGGCTGATTCCAGCGATTGAGCAGAACCTGCCCGATCGAGCTCGCCACGATGACAGCGACGATGCCGATCGCTGCCCAAAGCAATTGTTTTCGCACTGGCGAGGTGGTCAGCGCCAATTTGATCGTTGCCAGTTGCTCACGCAGGCTGCTGGCTTCGATCGACGTGGCAAGCGTCTGGGCCTCGACATCCGGATGATCAGCCATGAGTGGATCCTTGCATTCGGAGCAATGCCAAACCGGTCACAGGGATCGGCCGCACGGCCTTCAATCGGACAGCAAATCTGATATCGTCAGATAGGCGTGAAAAAGCACGTCTCGGATCACGAACGCGTCATCCTGGCGGTGCCGGGTGTTCGGCCTGTGACAGCCGGCCGAGCGTCGGCGCGCCGTGCGGCGAGAGAACCGGCACGAAGACGCGGCGGGAAGCGCGCTGGGCGACCGGCACGCCCTGATAGAGCCGCTTCTGCGCCTCGACGACGATGACGCCGGAGAAGATCGGCCAGAAGCGCCGGCCGGCACGTTCCAGCACATTGTGGAACCGCATCATGAAGCGTCGCGGCGACGGCGGGAAGAACAGCGCATCGGACCATGCGGCCGGGGTGAAATTCGCTTCGCGCAGCAATTCGGTCAGCTGGCCGCGCGAGAACGGCCGGCCATTGCCGAAAGGCGTATGCTCGAAGCGCGCCCAGACGCCGCGCCGGTTGGGCACGACGATGACGACACGGCCGGCGGGCGACAGCACCCGCCAGATTTCGTTCAGCGTCTCGCGCGGGTTCTCGACATGTTCGAGCGAATGGACGAGCAGCATGCGATCAATGCAGGAATCGACCAGCGGCAGCTCCTCGTCGAAGACCAGCGCCGTCGCCGTCGGCCCCGTCGCCGGCCAGACCACCGCCCCCTGCGTTGCCGGCATGAAGGCGAAGACACGCTCGGCATCGCTGCCGAAGCGCTCCAGCCAGGGCAAGGTGTAGCCAAGGCCGACCAGCCGCTCGTTGGGCACGACGGCCCATATCGAGGACAGCGCCATGGTGATCGAGCGCTCGGCCAGGCGCCCGAGAGTGGTCGAATAGAAGGAACGGAGGTCGACAATATCTGAATGCATGGGCGGAACGGTAGCTTCGAAGCAGTTCAAGTTCAACAAAGGCGGATGACATCGTCTGGCCGCCGCCCTATGTCTGCGCCTAGAAACGGAGAGATGTGATGCCCGTCGAGATCGAACAATTCATGTGCCGCAGCGACAATTTCGGCGTCCTGGTGCATGACCCGAAAAGCGGCCAGACGGCGCTCATCGACGCACCCGAGGAGGCGCCGATCCTGGCCGCGATCAAGCGCACCGGCTGGACGCCGACGATGATCCTGACCACCCACCACCATCTCGACCACGTCGAGGCCAATCTGGCGCTGAAGGAGCGCTTCAAGCTGCGCATCGTCGGGCCGGAAGCCGAAAAGGCAAAGATTCCCGGCATCGACGAAACCGTCGAGCAAGGCTCGGTCGTCCACCTCGGCGATGAGCGGATCGAGGTCATCGCCACACCCGGCCACACGGCGGGTCATGTCACGTATCATCTGCCGGCGTCGAAAGTGGCATTCGCCGCCGACACGCTGTTTGCGCTCGGCTGTGGGCGGCTGCTCGAATGCAAGCCGCCGGTGATGTACGAATCCCTGAAAAAGCTCGCGGCGCTGCCGGCCGACACGGTCGTCTATTGCGGCCATGAATATACGCTGGCCAACGCCCGTTTCGCGCTCACCGTCGACCCGACCAATTCGGCGCTGAAAGAGCGCGCCGCCAAGATCGAGGCGCTGCGTGCCGACGGCAAGCCGACGCTGCCGACGACAATCGGCGAGGAACTGTCGACCAATCCGTTCCTGCGCTGGCACGATCCGGCGATCCGCAGGCATCTCGGCCTGGAGAAGGCCTCCGATGCCGAAGTGTTCGCCGAGATCCGCAAGCGCAAGGACAATTTCTAAGCGGCCATGACCAGTTCCGCCGAAATCATCGCCCTGCTCGGCCTGAAGCCGCATCCGGAAGGCGGCTGGTATGCCGAGACCTTTCGCGATGGCGCGGAAGGTGCCCGCGGCCATTCGACGGCGATCTATTTCCTTCTGGAGAAGAACCAATTGTCGGCCTGGCACCGGGTCAGGGACGCGGCGGAGGTCTGGCACTTCTATGACGGCGCGCCGCTGGCGCTCTCGATACATCGAGAAGACGGTCCCGTTATCGAGCAGATCCTCGGTACGGCGCTTGCCGCGGGCGAGCGGCCGCAGATTGTCGTGCCGGCGGGCTGGTGGCAGTCGGCACGCAGCCTCGGCGAATGGACCCTGGTCGGCTGCACCGTGGCTCCGGGCTTCGATTTCGCTGCCTTCGAACTCGCCGAACCCGGCTGGCAGCCGGGAACGCCCTAGGTGTTTGATCTCAGGCTTTAATGGCGCACCATTGTCGTCCGAATCAAAGGACGCGCTATGGGACAGATTCTACACGGCCGCGCCACGACGACAGAGGCGGTCCGTCGAGCAATACAGCATAGTCAAGAGAGCCTGAGGGCACTGGCCAAGCGCTATGGCATCGATCAGAAGACGGTTGCGAAGTGGCGGAAGCGGCCGTCGACCGCCGATCTTCCGACCGGCCCGAAGGAGCCGAGGTCGACAGTGCTGTCCCTCGAAGAGGAAGCGGCCATCGTCGCCTTTCGCAAGCACACGCTGCTGGCGCTGGATGATTGTCTGTATGCGCTTCAGCCGACGATCCCGCATCTGACGCGCTCGTCATTGCATCGTTGCCTTCAGCGTCATGGCATTTCGAGGCTGCCGCAGCTGGATGCTGACAAGCCGGCCAAGAACAAGTTCAAAGCCTATCCGATCGGCTATTTCCACATCGACATCGCCGAGGTGCAGACCGCCGAGGGCAAGCTGCGTCTCTTCGTTGCCATCGATCGAACGTCCAAGTTCGCTTATGTGCAATTGCACGAGACGGCGGGCAAAATGGCGATGGCCCAGTTCCTTCGGGATCTGATCGCGGCCGTGCCCTATGCCATCCATACCATTCTGACCGACAACGGCATCCAGTTCACCAACCGGAGCTGCGATCGGCACGCCTTCGAGCACATCTTCGACGGCGTCTGCGACGAACATGGCATCGAGCACAGGCTCACAAAGATCAACCATCCCTGGACCACTGATGTGATCGACAAGAGCCTTTTTGATAAATCTGCGCTATTCTCCTGTCGCGCACGGACGACCGCGTGGCGAAGAGCAGGGTCCGAGGTGAGAGCCCTGCCGCGCAGCTTCTATCGTCGCACCTCGTTTGCGGCATCCGTGCGCGCCTTTCTCGGGCCTCGCGGGTTCCAACCGGCGACGAAGCGTGCATAGGCGCTCTCGGCCTGCTCCACCCACCGGCGCTCTTCTTCCCGGTGGCTCTTGATGTTGTAGGCGTGCGCGGCCCCCTTTTGGCCGCGCACGGCCTTGCTCCCGGCCTTGAGTTCCACATCGCGCAGCTTCTTGGCATGCAGGGAGGGTCGAGCCCACGCGTAACTCTCGCCCTTCATCAACAGATGCCAGATCACGACAGAGAGTTTGCGTGCGGTTGCCACGGCCGCGACATGCTGCCCGCGCCGGGCTCGCACACGCAGGAAGAAGGCTC